>DATHIE010000130.1:0-18738 GCA_035316905.1 Chryseolinea sp.
GATAACGACGCGCGAAACCATTCAGGCAAATGAAACAGATTGCCGATCAATAGTCCCACAGCAAGACTGAAAATAACTGCCTCCAGATTGAGCGCTTTTATTTCACTATTACCGGCCAGGATAAGCGCAATTAATGTCAACACGTAGACGACCGGAAATACCAGCAAACAGCTTTTTACAGGTCTGCCTGTAAGAAAAGTTCCTGCAACGGCTGCTACAAACACGAACAGGAATTGCAACAAGATTTTTACGAGATTATCAATGGAAAAAACGGTGGTGAACAGGTCGTCGAAACTTTTCCAACCAAACTGAGGAACAGGAACAAGAAACCCGGCAACCAAAACTATAATGATCACAAAACCGAGTACAACGACGGCCCAGTCTTCGGTCACTAAACTTTTTTGTGCTGACAACTGTGCTTGAGCTTCAGGCATTATTTTGAGTTTTGATATGTTGTAAATAAATGTCAACCACAGTTTAAGTACAAGGTTTTTTGTTTGAATGTTGAAAAATCAACCCGAAAAGGCGGCACTCATTCGCGGAATTATCTAAATTTCGATTGAGTTACCTCCACCCTTCGGGTAATAGCCGTCAACTTATCAATTTTAGTATATGCTTTCAAAAAAGTGCCAGTATGCTCTTCACGCGCTTATTTACTTAGCGGATCTGGAACAAGGTTCTTCCGTTACCATTGGTGAAATTGCCACTGAGAAGAATATTCCAAAAAAATTCCTTGAGGCTATCTTGCTAGACTTGAAAAACGCCGGCATCCTGGGAAGCAAGAAGGGAAAAAGCGGAGGTTACTATTTGATCAGAGAACCAGCACAGGTTCCCATAATCGAAGTTATACGGCATGTTGACGGCGCTGTAGCCATGTTGCCTTGTGTGTCGCTTAACTTTTACGACAGCTGCGGGATGTGTGACGATGAAAAGACATGCTCGATTAACCACCTCTTCGGCCAGGTCAGAGATGCCACGCTTAAGATACTTACTACAAATTCCGTCGCTGATCTCGCACGCAACAGTTCGCATCGGGCTGCGAAAACTAAACGGAACTAATATTTCCCGCTGATGGCTCGGATTGAAAGACACCCTGATTCATGCGGATATGCGAAGATCCGCGTGCCTTTTGATGTGCGTAGATCCGCGGGAAAAACTCTCTAATTTATTTTCCACTATTCTTCCTCCAAATCAACGGTTTCATCTTTCGATTCCGACAATCAGCCTTTAAAAACAAAAAGGGCGGACATCTAATGATGACCGCCCGACCTCAACTATTCTCCTTGACTAGTTTGCTTTCCGTATATAAACGTTACCGTACTTTGATTCGAAACTATATTCAGGTCCTGAACCCGGTTTCGCTGATACATTGATATGAAAATGTTCTTCTCTCTTACTGTCACTGCCAAACTTAGTATCCAGGTTAGTGTATATCTCACCAAAGTTGGTCTCCGCTGTTATCGTGCCCGTTGCCTTTTCCGTTAGCGCTGCATCGACACCGCCATAGGTTGCCTCAACATCGAGCGGTCCTGCGAAATCCTTTATTTCCACCATACCGTAGACCGATTCCACTTTTGTTTTCACGTTTCGCGGCACTTTGATTTCAAGGATAATTTCCATATCAACGCCACAGGACATCACGTCGAATTGCCGTCCATTTTGCTCCTGGTATTTTTTCAGTTCCGCGCGATTCTTAAAAGTGATCTTCTGAGACCCATCAACGATTGTGTACCGTTGCGGAAGATTCTTTAAGTTTTTGATCTCGTTCCTGATCGAGACTGTATTACCAGATGATGAGGTGAACAATTCAAATGCATCATCGCTCTCTCCGTTGTTTATGCTTACTGTTCCCTGAATGCTTACTTCATTCTTATCCCAGGTGCTTACGCGGATCAACTCCGGATAATCAAAGTGTATAAAAACACTTTGGCCGGCTGATACTGCAATGGATTTATTTACCTGTGTCTGGGCAAAGTCTGTTAGGGGCGTTAGCAAGGCTGTTAGAACTGCTATAATTGCTTTCATAGTATTAGATTTTGAAGCAGTATTTCTCTCCAACCCGGATTGGGCCGGAGAGAAAGTACAGACCTATTTACTCTTCCTGAGGTAGACGTTGTTGTGGGTTGATGAAAGTGTGACTTCCACCCCGCCACCATTGATCTTGGCTGTCAATTTATCAGTATACCTGATCAGATTGTCTTGTGTTTTTTCAAGTTCAATCTTGAAATCGGGATCCACAAAGATCTCACCATACACCGTGCTTAGTTTAACATTTGCCTTCAGTGTGACCGGTAAGGCAACGTCGACATGTCCATGGACGGATACGATCGAAACCGGACTTTTAATATTAGAGCCCAAGGCGGTTTCTATGTCACCGTGCACAGTTTTGATCGTCATAGGGCCGGTTACATTGTTCAACACCACGCCGCTGTGAACTGTAGAAACTTCGATTTCGCTTTCTACATTTTTGAATTCAATTTCAGAACCGTAGGGTGACGAGTGAACCACAGAGACCACCACACCCTTTGGCACCTTGATAGTGATATCGGGACCATCCATTTTCTTTAGTTGCTGAACCTCGATCACGTTACCTTTATCGACCACCGAAAGCCCTAATCCTGTGTTGTCTTCAATACCGGCGGTACTGATAGACTTCAGGCCTTTTGCCCGTTCATCGTCCTGATTCTTCCCATTGCGTGAAGAAAAGACTATTTCATTGCCCGAGGACCCCTCGATAACAACATTGTTCACTTCTTTTATTTCAAGCCGTCCCGTGCTTTTCGCTATCTTGAATTCCTGGGCCTGAGCTAACCCCATGGCTACGCACATCAGGGTTATCGTTGTAAGTACACTTTTCATTTTCTGGTTTTTAAACTTTTTAACTTCTGTTTTTCGTTCTTTTCTATTTGTTATCTGTTAGTGATAATTGTCTATCGTCTTTGGGTATGTTCTGCATGCGTTATTAAGCCCGACCAACGGTTTCGATCAACGACTAACTATTTTCATGAAAGTCTTAATATTCCGGCTTGTGCTTCATCTTTCACCGCCTGTATTGATTCTTCGTCTGTGGAGATTTTCTCCAGCTCGTTAGTTATATCCTTTTCCTTCATTTCAACCATGAGGCGTATAAGCGCAATCTGTACTACAGGATCCTTCTGCGTAGTCAGGGAAGCGACCAACGCTTTTCTAACATGTGGTTGACTGCGAAATTTCCCCAATGCTTCCAACGCTGCCAGACGCACATTTGTGTTTGGATCTTCGTTCATCGCATTTACGAGTGCGTTTACTATTTCATCATCCGCTCTTTCTATGTCGTTGTAGGCAACCGTTGCTCCCAACACCCGCTGGCTGGCCGAGTTCTGATTATCGAGCATTGTCATTAATGTTTCCTTAATCTGCTTGGATTGCTGGTTTTGTCGGGCGATAATGTATGCAATGGCACCACCAAGCACGACAAATGCAATAGCTGCAGCTACACGATAGAATGAAGGCTGAAATAAAACAACGCGACCTTTTTTGAGCGCTATTTCCTCCTCAAGCAGCATTTGCTCAAACCCCCTCTTTAACCTCGCCGTTGGTTCCATTTTCGCAGAAGCCTGCATAGCATGAATAACTACTTTCAGTTGTTCATACGTTTTGAAGGCCTCCGTGTCAGCAACCAACAGCTGCTCAACGTCATGACGTTCGGTATTGTTAAGCTTTCCGTCGATGTAATCAATGAGCAACGTTTCTAATTTTTCCTTTTCCATTTCGGTGCCGTTAATCGTTAACCGTTAATTGTTAATTGTTAATCGTTAATCGTTAATCATGGGTGTGGGTGTGGGTGCGTCAGTCTATTATGTCTTTTCCAATTCGAAATAGTGTTCTCTCAACTTGGCGATGGCGCGGTGAACCTTCACTTTAATGTTCGCTACGGTCGTGTTCATGATCTGTGCTACTTCTTCATACTTCATTTGTTGAAAGCGTGTAAGGACCAGTAGTTCACGTTGCTCATCGCCCAGGCGCGCCATTGACCGATGCAAAAGTTTCTCCCGCTCATCCCACATTTCAGATTCTTGGTTGTCCGCCATATAGTCACTTACTTTTTCAACGTCTACAAAATCCGAGAACCTGTTTTTATTGGCCTGATAGTGGTCCGAAAAAACATTCCTCGCTACCTGGTAGATCCAGGACTGGAATCTGGCGCCTTCCTTATAGCTGGTCCTGTATTTTATAATTCTCAGGAACACGTTTTGAGTCAGGTCTTCCGCCAGTTCGCGGTCCATGGTCATACGTGCCAGGAAATTGAAGATCCGCTTATTGTATCGCTCAAAAAGCAATGACGCCTGTTGAAGTTCACCGCGTTTCACGGCCTCCATGATCCATTCATCAGTCATCAGGTCAATGCTTTTGTTCAATTTTCGTGTTAGTTACCGGGAGGTTACCCGAAGGTTACAATTGGATTTACAGATTTCCCGGAAATAAAAAAAGGCCCTATAGCCTCTTGGGGAGGGTGATTTCTGCCCTGGACGGAAAAGTCATGAATTCGACAAACGAACACGGAAAACAAAAAGAGCCGCTCATGGTAAGTGAGCGGCTCTGTCGAACTGGCTATAAATAAAGAATCGTGTCAAGACCGTCTGGCAGTGGTGTATCCAAGTATCCTGCCAGGGGTTTTGTTAGTGCTGACTGAAGGTGATGTTATTAGACTTACAGATCAAAGCGATATTTTCTATTTGGATATAGATTGTATTTATGAAGAATGAGGAGTGATGAGTGAGGAATGAGGAATAAATACAAAGGGTTGTGCGTGGCTGAGGATTGGTGCTCATTTGAAGGGCGAAGAAATGCAAAGCGCTGAGGAACGCAGAGGAAATGCACGCGGAGAAGCACAGAGGAAGCAACTTTCGAAAATGTTTAGGTGTGGATTCCTGACGGTCAATTGGCGAATAACACTCCCGCATTCGCAAGGCGCTTCAACGCGCAAACACTCTTGTCTACACTCTCAAGGAAGTCCGTTTTTTGTAACACAATTCACTGGTCATTGTTCACTGCTCATTGCTCAGTTCCACCTCACCCGCATATACTTCTCATTCTTCTTAAAGTGCGACGGAATGGACTTCAGTATAGCCTCCCTCAACTTGATGAGAAGCATCTCTTTTACGAAACCATTATGAACGGCGATACTCACTTCGCGTACGGGCTCAGGGGAAGTAAAATGTTTTACGTGTTTGCTGTTAACATTTACTGACAACTCTGGAATAAGAGTGTATCCATAGTTCTTATCCACCATAGCCTTCAAGGTTTCAAACGAGCCGCTTTGATAATTAAGCTGATGGTGAATTTTCTTTCCTTTTGATGAACAAAGATTCTCCACCTGTCCCCTGAAACAATGTCCTTCTTCAAGCATCAGAAGGTTGTCATAAGTAAGGGACTTCAGGGTGACTTTGTCCTGCTGATAATACTTCAGGTTCTCAGCGGTATAGAGGAGAATAGGTTCATAAAAGACAGGCACTTCGCGTATCTCTCTATCGTCAATCGGAGTGACGAGGATCGCGAGATCAAGGCGGTTGGTCTTCAGATAGCGAATAATATCGTTCGTCTGCAGCTCCATTACCGTAAAAGATGTACCCGGATTCTTTTCGAGGAATTCATTGAGAAAGCGTGGAAGAAGGTAAGGTGCGAGAGTTGGAATGACGCCCAACCTGAATTCACCTTCAATGGAATCCTTTTCATTACGCAGGAACTCCTTCAGATTTTTTATCTCCTGCAAGATCTGCCTTGCCCTGGAAATGATCAGTTCACCGGAGGGTGTTGGCTTAAGCGGTTGACTCTTATCAAAAATCTTGACACCAAGCTCTCCCTCCAGCTTCTTAACCATCATACTGAGTGTCGGCTGAGTAACATGACAGTGTTCGGCAGCCTTAACGTGGTTGCGATGGATATCGAGGGCGACAATATATTCCAGTTGTTGTAGGTTCATAGTCAATTCGGTTCATAGACCACATTGATACATGTATCAAAGTTATTGATAGAATTGATGACCTGCAAAAAATACAAGGAATATCTGCATGACCCGAGTGGAGCACCCATCGCGGCCGTTTGTGGATGTCGCGCTTTCCTTACTGACGTATACATGATTGTGGATTTGCCATGGAAGAGCCGAGGTCTCCGTGCGGAGCAATCATCCGAGGAGTGATTAATTGATCAACAACCAGTGAAGACCAACTGATGATGTTAAATCACCAGTTAGTCCAACCGGCACCTAAACCCAACCTAAACCTATGAAATAATTAAAGTTCGATATGCGTCAAAGCCACAATCGACAAGTATAGATCGCAGGGATCCTAGTCACATACTATGCCGTCTACAGCATCTTCATATTCCTTTCTTTCACCTGCGGTGAGCCCAGGGCAATCCAACAGGTCATCTGCGGCGTCTTTAAATGCGTTACATTTAGCTACTGACGGATCACTGATGTAAGCGCTCAATGCTGCTGAATATTTATCCGCATCACTGTCACATGATTGTGGCTTTGGGTCGTCGCTGCCGCCGCAACCTAAAACCAACGCTGCCACTAGACAAAGAACAGGAAATGCACGATGGGTGAGATTCTTTTTCATATGTTTAAAAATTTATTTCATGTGGTAATTATTCGACCGGAGTTTCTGTCAATTGACAATTCAAAGGTGCACCATTACCACACGCAGGTCAATCCTGTAAAACCGGTAATTATTGATCACCTGTTGGGGGGATCAATTCATTTGGAGATTGGATGATTGGGAGATTTAGCGATTGTTAATTGCTACCTGAATAAAGGGAGATGCTGCGATGAAAAGGCGGGATTTGGAACGGATCAATTACAATAGATAGAATCAAGAGTATCTTTGTAGTCATCTTTCTCAGAAGTGCTTAGGCTGGGGCAATCCAGTAATGCCGCCCCGGCATTTTTTACGGCGATACATTTGTCCCTGTTAGACGGATCGCCTAAATAGACATTCTTGGCTGCCTCAAAGTTATCAATGAGGTTCTGACACGAGCCGTCGAAGGGCATTTGCGGCTCTGACGAAGTAGCGCAATGAAACGAGAACACTGATATTAGGATTACAGCGATCTTGGCGCTAAAGGGTCTAATCGTTGCATGAACTCTTTCCTGTGTCATTTTGTGTAAAGATGTTGAAAAAACGAGCCTTCCTAATTGCTAAAGCGGAAGCCGTAAGTCGGGGCGACTGGATTCGAACCAGCGACCTCCCCGACCTGTCGGGGCGCACTTGCATTACGAAGCTATAAAATATTTCTTATAGGCTGCGTAGATGTACTTCTTGTTGCGTGTCTTCTTTAACAATTTTTCAAACCTTATAGCGTCGGTCTGGTCCTCGAACTCACGTTTGAAAATTAGTTGCCATGGTCCGCGCCCGCGTGTCGAAACATTTCTCCCTGAATTGTGTTCAATTAATCTTCGATCAGGGTCTGCGGAATATCCGTAGTACCAAATGCCCCTGACGGATTCGATGATGTAAACGCAACAAATCATAACACACAACAACAGTACGACATTCAGGAGGTCGCGGCCTGCCCCGACGGAGCCGGCAAAACCTTTCTAGTTAATACAGAGCGGCCATGAAATACAAATCCCTCCTTATGCAAAACCCATGGAGGGCGTAGTCGGGGCGACTGGATTCGAACCAGCGACCTCTTCGTCCCGAACGAAGCGCGCTACCGGGCTGCGCTACGCCCCGAAATGACAGAGAAGAACGTAAATTTGCAGGAATCCAGGGACATAATCAAGCAATAAAATATGGACACGAAGGCCGATCGATGTATGTTTTGTTTGACGAATAATTCCTGCTTAGCAGGGATTAAAACAGGGAGTTAAAAGATCTAATTCGCTGATGAAATTCTTTGTTTTAGGCGATTGAACAATGTAGCTGCGCCACCACCGGCAAGCAGGACTATACCAGGTTCCATAGGAATATAAAATCTGTTGTCCCAATCGACAGATGAGATCGCGATGAGGCCACAGTTCAGGATGATCGCTGTCAGCACAAAAAGTTTCATGGGAATGTTCGGCGTCGACCTCCACCCAATAACAAACAACAAATAGATTAAAGGTACCCAGACGGCTAAATACAAGTTGTGGGACCACGAATAGTAGGGCCTCACAAATGCAGTAAGGTAAAATACTTTTAATCCGGCTGTCTTCAGAAAATGAATGGGATTGTCGTAGATAAACATTACAACCCGACCGATAGGCGAATCACTTTCTGAAAAGGCTCTTGATGAAGGTGGCTCAACACTTATGGTTTCATGAAATGCCCGAGTGCCTTTGACGATGTCAGCAAATGTGACCACATTGCCTTTTAAATATTGACCCGTAAAATCCCAATGGGCCAACATCGTGTCGGCTCCGAGAATGATCAAACAAATTGCGACCACCACGACAGAAATGAAAACGGGCCGTCTTTCTAATAATGGCTTCCAATAATAAGCTAAAAAGAACACAAGCGCACTTATAATAATAACCACGCTGGTCGGCCGCGTAAAAAATACAACGGCCAACAAAGCAGCCATTGCAAGCATGCTTCGAAGTCGATCCTGCCAATGGGCCAGCGCATACACCACAAAGCAGAAAGCGCTGAGTGCGATCGATTCCGTCATGGTGGTGATATTCCAATGGATGTTATCGATCCAGGTTATAAAAATTATGCCCGCCATCAAACCGCCCAATGCGGAGTTGAATACTTTCTCGGCTGATTTGTACAAAGCAATGGTGGCAAGCCCCGACAGCAGGCACTGAAATAAAAGTATCGGCATTACTTCACCCGGGAACAGCGCCCTGAAAGCCGCCATCATCAAAATCGGAGAACTGTAATACAAATGATGGATATCCTGCAGCTTCCCATTTGTTACCAAAAAGTCAGCAGCCTCTATAAAGCTCTCGGCATCCATCAGTATACGAATGCCATAGTGCCAGTACATCACGACGTGAACGCAAATAAACAAAAGAGCTAATATCAGAAAGTGGCGTCTTACAGGCATAGGTCACGGCTTCGAAAAATCTTCGAGCAATCGATTTTACGACGGGCGTAAATGTAGGACAAAATCGTAAAACCCGCAGGCGATTTGTGCTGCTACTTCCCTCTAGCAATAAAAGCCCTTTTAAGGCATCTGCAATTCCGCGATTCCAAAAAGTACCGAGAACTCCTGACACCAAACCATTACAAATTTATATTGATCGAGATTGGGCATGCCGCTTACATCATACGATTGTTTGCCTGTTGTAGACTTAAGTGCACCGAGGTTCAAATACTCCATCGCTTTTTCGTCTTTGCTAAGATAGACCTTCAAATCAGGACCGTTCTGCGAGGAAAAGGGATCAAAAACTACAACAAGTTGGCCGGCACTATTATAGACTTTTACATCGCCAGTCACAGTATGCCCTATTCCCATTAATGTTCCTTTTTTAATTAGTGTAGTTCCCATTTCCATTGGATCGAAGTCGTCATCTACCGGAACCATGGGAGTATTATCGTCCACTTCGCCACAAGACGTGATTGCAATAATTGTTATAATTGAAAAAATGAACGTTTTCATGTATTCATAATTTAAATGAAACTCCTGCCATAAACATCAATGATTTGTTTCGAAACCTGTCGTTAGGCGCCGGTTGCTGTTGTACTTCTGTATCCGTTGTGTATTCCGTAAAATGAAACTGAATGCCTCCCTTCACTCCCCACTTATGGTTCAAAAGATATCGTGCAAAGAACTCCGAATTGAGGCTCCCTTTGTCGTTGTCGCTTACCAGCAATAAATTGAAAGGCGTCGGATCTGACGATTCCATTGCACCCTCTGAACCATTGATGTAGTTGCCATTTGCGCTCTTGCCAAATGAAAATCCTATGACATCAATATTGAATCGAAGCAAAAGTTTTAATGATACATTATATCCAAACGTCACCACTAGGTTGAGGGAATTAACCTGCGCTTTTTTAATGAGAAAAGTGTCGATGTTGGCGTCGATATTTTCCTTAAAGATCACGCCTAGTCCGGTGCTGCCTGACGTTAATTCAGCAGGCGCGGTAATATAATATTGATTCTTGCCAAGGTAAGATGTAAACCGTGCACCGAGGCCAGCAACAAGCCGCTGTCTTTTTCCAAAGTTCCTGTCAAGATTAAAGCTGAGTGTTAATGTTCCTTGGGTATCGCCTATCGCTCCATCAAGGTCAATAATTTTGAAGGTCGATGGCAGCTCTTGGGCAGTGACGTACGATTGAATAAAAAACTGAGCGGTCGTCAACAGCAAAATCGTCGTGATTAGCCTTTTCATGACCTAAAGCTAATCCGGCACATGCAAAAGAACTGTCGCCGGCCCGACAACGCATCTTATTAGCGAAAAAATAATTACTCGCTTCTAAGTGTTTTCGCGGGGTTTACGTTTGCAGCCTTTATAGTTTGAACTCCAATAGTCAACCAGGCAATGACCAACGCCGCCGCGGCTGGAGCCAAAAAATACCACCATTGAAGATCCACGTGATAGGCGAACGCCTGGAGCCACCTTTGTCCGATGTAATAGCTCGCAGGAATGGACAATACAATTGCAATTACCACGATCCTGGTGAAATCTTTTGAAAGCAGATATACAATGCCGAACACGCCAAGCCCAAGGATCTTTCGTATGCCGATCTCTTTTGCACGACGTTCTGCAGTAAATGCTGTAAGGCCAAACAAACCCAGACATGATATAAGTATCGCGATGCCGGCAAAATACCTCGAAAGGATTGCTACTCTGTTTTCTGAGGCGTAAAGCGTCTGAAAATCCTGATCGATGAACTGATACTCAAAAGGTTGTTCATTGTTGTACTGCTTATAAAACTTCTCAATCTTCTCCAGAGTCTCCCTCTCCATTCCCGGCTGGACCTTGATCATCGTACTCCTGTTAATATCTTCATGCCTGATGAATAAGGGACCAACATTTTCATACAATGACTCATAGTTAAAGTCCTTGACGATGCCAACGATCTCTCGCTCCTCTCCCCACATCTTGACTTTTTTTCCAACCGGATCTCTTAATCTCATCATTTCAATCGCCGTCTCATTGAAGATTACTTTTTTGACGCCCGACGTTGCAACGGTTGAAAAAGGTTTTCCCTCAGCCATCTTCAATTCAAGCATTTCAATAAGGTCGTTGCCTGCATATAATCCACTGAATTCGATGCCTTCATTAGGATCTTTGCCTTCCCATTCAATTCCTCCCCCACCACCGTGGCTTCCGACCAAATCTCCACTCATGCCAGCAGCATATACTACACCTGGGATCCGTCTCACTTCGTTCAGAAACGTCGCGGGGTCTTTTCTAAGCTTTCCCTCATTTGTTATTCTTATAATATTGTCTTTGTTGAATCCAAGGTTTCGGGTTTGAATGAATTGAATTTGTTTATAGACAAGTACAACAGAAACGATAAGCAACATCGACAGAAAAAACTGGAAGACAACCAAACCTTTTCGTATCCAGGACCCACCCCATGACGTCTTTAGCAAGCCCTTTAGAGTTGATATCGCATTGAAGCCCGACAGATACAATGCAGGATAACTACCTGACACAATTCCAGTCACGAATGTAATGATAGCAATGGCAAGGATCAGGTTTGGGTCGGGGTTGAGCGAAAGCTCTTTGGCCGTTATTGTTCTGAATTGCGGCAACAGGAGATACACGATCAGGATCGCGATTACCACTGAGATAAGTGTTATCAGTATTGATTCCGCGATGTATTGAACAATGAGGGCAAGCCGTTTCGCACCAATGGCCTTCTTCACGCCAACTTCTTTAGCTCTTCTTGATGCCTGCGCAGTGGCAAGGTTCATGAAATTGATACAAGCGATAATGAGTATAAAGACTCCGACAACAGAGAATAATTTTACGTATTGGATTTTACCGCCGGCCTGAACGCCATTTTCAAATTTGTCGTACAGATAATGGTCCGAATAGCGCTGGATAATTACGTCACCTTCATACTCTAATCCTTCTTTTCCATAGAGCTCCTCGTGTTTCTTACGACTATAGTTCTTCACCTTCTCGCCAAATGCAACAGGATCGGCACCGTTTCTCAGGACAATAAATGTATTTGCGTTGTTGCTGATCCAATTGCCATCGTTCTTGTTTCTTTCACGCCAAAGGTCATGATCGAAAAGAATATCAAACTGCATGGTTGAATTGGAGGGCGGCGTTTCAACAATTCCACCAACCGTATAGGTACCATTAAACATTTCCCACCACTCCCATTCAAAGGTCTTGCCCACGATGTCCTTAGTTGTATTGAATAACTTCAATGCCATCTTCTCCGTGAGGAGAACATGATTCCGGTCCGGGAATATTTTTTCTTTGTCACCAACGATCAGATTAAATGAAAAGACATTAAAAAAATCCTTGTTTACAAAATGGGGCATCGCCTTCAAATGTTCTTTTTGTATGGATGCAACGCCGTAATCGCGCCTTATTACCGATGCTGCGAATTCGACCTCAGGAAGGTCTTCCACCATTGCTTGCGCCATCAAGGAGGGTGTGACCTCAAAGGTCTGGATCGTCTTATCACCTTGAGAAGCATTTTTCAACACCTGGTAAATCCGACTATCATTCTCATGAAAACGATCAATTCGCATTTCATCGCTGACCCATAAGTATATGAGAATCGCGCATGCCAAACCGGACGACAAACCGGAAACGTTCAGCAGAAACGAACCTTTATATCTCTTAATATTCCTTAGTGATATCGTCAGATTGTGCCTTAGCATAGCCGTTTGATTTAAGGTTTGTCCGAATTTAAATGACTTAATAAATGTCGGTCTGAAATGTTTTATAACACCCCATGTGAATTTTCTTCGTGCTATTGAGGGTGATTTTTCAAAATCCTTTTCAAAGATCTCTATGAGATTGCCTTCGACTTCTTCAATACTCTCTTCGCTGCAAAACCATCGCAGGAATTTCAATGACTTCCTTGGTGGTTGAATTTTCATCCGAATGAAATTTTAGGAATCTTGCTGTAGATACTGGTTCGAAGTGAATATTGACTATCCAGCACGCGTTTCCCAAGGGCTGTGATGGTATAGAATTTTTTTCTCCTTCCGCCTCGGTCGCTCGTAACACCACCAAACCTGGACTTAATAAATCCCTTGTCTTCCATTCGTTTCAATGCTACGTGAATAGCACTGACGTTGAATTTTTTCTCTAGCTTTTCTTCGAGGTTTTCCAGAATGGAAACACCGTAAGCTTCGTCGTGAAGTGCGGCGACGAATAACAAAACAAGTTCCTCGAATTCACCTAATGAATGGTCTTTCATTGTAGGGTATAGGGTATAAGGATATGGTATATGGGGTTGCGCCCAACCCCATCAAGCAATCAGCTAATCGTCACATGAACTGATTTACTTAACAAACGTGAAAATAATAGATTAGTTTCACATTTGCTAAGTAAATGGGTCCAATTTTTTTGGAGGCCACGAAGGTTTAAAATCTTATGCTTTGCTTATTTTTTTAATGGTTGGCGATGAAATTATGTAAAGGGTGAACCCCGTTATGACGGTGAGCAGTCCCCCGATGGAAAGAATTTTCAGAAGCCAGTTGTTGAAATTATCTCGCCCCGCGTAGTCCATCGTGTGAAACATCCACAGAAAATCGAATACACGCCATTGATCGTGGCGGATCGTCTGAAACGTGCCCATTTCAGCACTGATATATACGGTACAGTTCGGATTAGAAAAAGAGACCGCCCAGGCAGGCAGGGGTTTTTCGCGGTACTCATGATACGAAGAGGTGCTTTCAACATATTCCACGTTGATTACGCTGGCTCCCTCCCTGATTTGTTGTGTCGCAACTGCAACAGCCTCGTCTTTATTTAAGGGAGATCTTAAATCACTCGTAACGGCATCGGCCAGTGCATAGTGAAGATGGTGATGCACTACTTCGCCAGCGTGCCCAGAAAAATAAGCAAACTGATAGGCGGGTTTTCCCAATAAATTTATGAGTTGTACAGAATGCAACGAGTCAACAGTCTTTACTTGCCTCAGCTTTCTTAGGGCTTCTGTCGGAGAGACAACTTCAACGTTGGGAGAAATGAATGAGGAGTTGACCCTTAAGTGATCGCCGTGGACATTGTCTATGTTATTCCAACTGAAATAAATTCCGCTAATAGTCCAACCCAAAAACTGTATGCCGATGAAGAGTCCGAGATAGCGGTGCGTTTTTCTAATAAAAAGTTGCTTGTTCAATTTCATAAAAAGGCGCTCTACCTATACGATTAAAAAAATTAAATTTGTTTCTATATGATCTCATAGTTCAACATCATTCCGTCGTCTTCGTGTTCCAGGTTATGGCAATGAAGGACAAACAGTCCACGGTATTCCGGAAACGTCATTATAATGCGAACTCTTTCGCCGGCCATTACCAACACCGTATCTTTCCATCCTTTTTCCATCACATCTAATTCATTGCGCCCTCCTATTCGCTGAAGGACCTGGAATTGAACGCCATGAATATGCATTGGATGGACCTCATCGCCTGTGCTATTATCAAACTCCCAAATTTCAGTCGTACCCGACTGCACTTTTTCATCGACCCTGGCTATCGAATATGATTTGTGATTAATAGTATGTCCGCCGATACCCCCATGCCTCTCTCCGCCGCCTGAAATATCAAAGCTACGTGTCCTTATAGCGGAGGCTTCAGCCAACCTGGAAATGGAAGACAGCATTGAAGGAAGAGTGAAGTTTGAAGTAACGCTTCGTTCAACCTTAAATTTCAGGATTGAAAAACTTTGGCGTCCCTGTTCGTTGTACTTGCTGAACTTGTCGCTGACGAGAAATACTTCCGTACCTGTCGTCAATGAAGAAAAATCTACTAATACATCTGCCCTTTCACCTGGACCAAGAAGGATATTCATCGCGTGTTCGGGCCTTTCGAGCAAGCCACCGTCAGATCCAATAATGTGAAATGCAATGTTATTCGTCAGCGTAAGATTGTATACCCTGGCCGTTGATCCGTTTAGAAGTCGCAATCTATACCACGTATTAGCTATTGATGCCAATGGCGAATACGCACCGTTCACGACGATGGTTTCACCCAGGTACCCGGACATGATCTCATCTTCCGTTGGTGAATAATCCAATGAAGGTCCGTCAAATCGTTTGTCTTGAATAATCAACGGAATCTCCATTTCGCCGGATGGAAGCTGAAGCGCGGTTTCTTCTGCATCCGTGACTATGAACATTCCCGCCAGCCCCATGAAGACCTGACGTGCTGTCGTTCCCTCCGCATGAGGATGATACCAATACGTTCCAGCTCGTTGCGTGATCGGTAACGAATATTGAAATGCATTGCCGCTGGCAGTAACATCCTTTGGATGTCCTTCCATGTGAGCGGGAAGTACCAATCCATGCCAATGAATGTTTGTATCCTCCGAAAGGGCATTATCGAGCCGCACATTTACATTGCTCCCCGTTTCCGTTTTAATGGTTGGTCCGAGCAGGCCATCCCTGTATGATAGTATCGACGTAATCTTCCCATCAATCATTTCGCCTGAAATGGATTTAGCATTAAGCTCCACGTTGCCGACCGCATAAGGCAGAGTGGGAAGAGGAGTATCAAATCCCCCTTCCACAATCCAATTAGGTTCACCGATCATGTCTTCCTCTGTATGACACGACTTGAGCAAGAAGGAAGAGCCCATCAGTGCTGTCAGTGTCGATAAGCCGGTCGACTTGATGAAATGTCTGCGCTTCATTGAGGTCAAATACTTTATTTATTTCAGCTTTTCTTTTACGGAACCACAAGTAAGCATCTGATCTCCAAAGTAGGGGTTGCGGATCTGTTCGGCATCGCTTATCCAATATGCACCTTCATTATTGAAGGCCATAGGACAGAATTCATAGTACACTGTTGATCCCCCGAGGCCAAATGCTTTAATGCTTTTATAGAAGCTGTCGCTCAATGCGCTGAATGATTTGCGCTGTGCTTCGATATCCGATGCGGAAATAATTTCCTTCAGCGCGGATTCCATTGATCCCAGATGCGCCATCCAATCGTTGTGAGCAGCACCTGTCAATAGTTTCATATCGGCAGCAGCCAATGCTTTTTGAGTTGTTTCAGCTTCTGCTTTCACTTTAGCAGCGTCGGAAGCAACAAATGCATCCTTAAGCGAAACGTACGCCTTAAATACTCCGGCCAGTTGCTGCTGAAATGCTGCGTCCACAGAAAATTGAGGCTCGGTTGCATCAGCGACGGCGGCATCATCGTGTGAAGCTGCGGAGTCTGCACTGCCATGATCATGAGATTCAGATTCTTTTTTGCCACTGCAATTGGTAAATGTAAAAACTGTTACTGCTAGAAACAGTGAAAATACAATCGCTCTTGTTTTCATTTTTGTTTGTTGTTTATAGTTATTTATGATTAATGTTCAATTTGTATCTCCTTATTAATGATGATGGCCTGCCATGGGATCCATCCCTTTTTTCAGGATGAATTCGCTGTACAGCAGGTATGCTCCCGTAGCTGCGATCACTTCATTCTCCTTCAGCCCTTCCGTTATCTCCACCTGTTCGAAGTCTTCAATGCCCGTTCTTACCATACGGGGTTCAAATGTATTTTTACCAGATTCCACATAAACGTGCGTTCCTTGTTCATCGCGGATCACCGCATCGACCGGTACCGAAAGTGCAACCCGTGATGAATGAGTAAATATTACCTGTGCCTGCATGCCGGGCTTGAATGTCAACTCCCGGTTTTCGAGTGTGCCACGCATCACCATAATTTGTGTATTAGCTCGATACTCCGGACTAAGAAATACAACTTTCGCTTGCATTGGCGCTGATTCATAGCCATTGATACGTACGCTTATTTTGTCGCCGATTTTTACCATGCTGGCTTCATTCGGATAAAGTTCCGCTTCAACCCAAAGCCTGCTGGTGTTTTCAATCCGATATAATAGAGCGCCTTCCCCCACGTATTGACCTTCTGCCGCATTGATCTCAGTAATAATTCCCGTGGCCGGTGACAAGAATGTGATCCGTTGTTGTTGGCTCCCAGATTTTCCTAACTGCTCGATCTGGTTTTTGCTCATGCCATAGAGCGCCAGTTTCTTTTCGGCAGTCTTGAGGAAAGATTCATAACGCGGTTCCTCTTTACCCAGCGTTTCAAATTGTTCTTTAGCTAGCAAAAACTCGCGTTGAAGCGTAAGCAGTTCCTCACTGTAAATCTCATACAATGGTTCACCCTGTCTGACCGACCGTCCCGTCTCCTTAAAAAACAATTTCTCGACCCTTCCAGAAATTCTGGTGCTGATCACTTGCGAATTCTCCTCATCCACGGCGAGCACTGCATTTAGCAGCTGAGTCTGACCCACAGGTTTCATGGAGACTTTCTGTGTTGTGACGTTTGCAAGCCTTAGCTGGGTGTCCGTCAGCATAAGCGCATTGTTGTCGGATGACGCAGGCTTGGCAGGTACCGTATGCACTGAATGATCCTCCCCCTTTTGCTCAGTCGAACACGCGACGAGCCAAAATCCAAAAATCACTATATATATCGATTGTCTCATCTCATTTTGATTTGATAAAACTTTCACTGTCGACAAGGTACTGGGCATTGTCAGCCAGTTCATCCGAGGATGCTAATCCGTTCTTGACCTCTATCCAGCCATCCGTGTGCATGCCGGTAATCACTTTTACGGCGTTGAAAACCTCCCGGTCCTTGACGAAAACGATATGATCCAATCCCAGATCAACAACCGCGTCTTTCGGAACCCATAATGTTTCAGGAAAATGAACGGGTAGCGTCGCTTTTACCAGCTGGCCAATTTGAATATTTTCACTTCGCTTCATGTACACCCTCAGTTTTATAAATTCCACACCTCGTTCAAAGAAAGGTTGAACGAGGGCGATAGTTTTCTTTTGAGGAATTCCACTCCCCATCTCTAATGAGATCTCTCCATCTGCTTTGACCGATCCGGCTTCAGACACCGGCAAGTTCAATTCTACAAACAGCGAACTGGTATTAACAATCTTAAAAATGGTTTGGCCCGGAGAGACATAACTTCCCGCACGGATCAATAAGCCAGAATTTTCCGAACCAGATTGAGCGCTTGCAACCATGCCACCATCCATCTTCGACGCGGATGATGATGAAGCGATCGCGGGTGCTTGTTGATCTTCCTTGATTACATATCCATCGTATGCACTATACATTGAAAATGTAATCGAAGGATCTTTTCGCTTTATGAGGTCGTCAATTTGCGCTGAAGAGAATCCCAAAAGAAGTAGTTTGTTCTTTGAGCCATTTATCAGGTCGTTGTTGCCAGGATCGTTCTCCAACAGATAAAGGAGTTCGCGTTGTGCAGTGATCCCTTCGGGGCTATAGATCTCAGCGATCTTTTGTCCCTTCGAAACTTTTTGGAAAGGGTACTTCAGATAGACTTTCTCTAACCTTCCACCGATCCTTGCAGGAACGATATAAACGTTTCTCGAATCATACGTGACAATTCCCAGTGCTTCTATGCTTCCATCCATTGCCTTATACGTCGGCTTGACCGTTGTGATCGATGACGCTACAATCTCATTCGGAGACTTGATGAGCTTTGCCAAATCTTCGGTAATTTTTACTTCTTCACCTTCACGCGCTTTACGTACCAGGTCCATCCCACAAACCGGACAGACGCCAGGCTTTTCCGATATAACAGTAGGATGCATTGGGCACGTGTAAGTATCCGCATGCTCGGCA
>DATHIE010000131.1:0-14836 GCA_035316905.1 Chryseolinea sp.
GCGCAATTAATTAAAGGGATTGCCTTCAGATATGGAGATCCTTCGCAGTCTACTTAATTCATGCGTTGTTCGACTAAAAAGTACGCGAAATCGTCCAATATATTCCCTTTAGCCAGCTCAGGATGACGGACTAAAATGACAGGAAATGCAGATAATAACATACCCACGCAAGTTGCCTTTTAGCTCGAAAAAGCACGTTTTCGCCTATTCCTGACCGTTTTTCAAAAAAAAATCTTCATAAATCCTTAAACTCTATTGAGTTTATGGAGATTCGGCCTATATTTGCCTTATAATCTACTAACACTATAGGCATTCGGCAATCATGAAGACTATCCACCAACTCCTCGTAACATTGATTTTTTCCCTGGGCATTTTGTCGGCGGAAGCACAATCGGGTTTGAACAATGGCAGCTCAGACGAAGCGGTCATAAGCGACAAACCTGCAACACCAACTACATCGATTAAGAAAAACCAAAAATATGTGGTGATCACCGGCGTTAGGTTCGCGTACCCACTGGTACAGAAATGGATCGATGATTACAATAAAGAAAACCCGGACGTCCAGATCGTAATCGAATCACGAGGCTCGGCAGATCCGGCGAAGTACGACATTCTTATAGAAGCGTATGACAAGGATGTTGAATTGCTAAACAGTCGCGAGTACGTGTACATCGCCCGTTATGCCGTGCTTCCTGTGGCTAATGCCAAGTCAGAATTCGCAAAGACCTACACTGATAAAGGATTAAACCGCGAGTTGATAAACCAACTGTACTTTCACGACATCTTTGCGGATAAGGAAAATCAGAAGGAGATAAAAACTCCATATACGATCTACACCAGGTTGCAGAAAGCAGGGGCACCAATAACATTTGCAAAGTATTTCGGCCATGAACATAAAGAGATCATCGGAAAAGCGATCGCAGGATCTGACGAACATTTGTTGAAGGCCCTGCTTCGTGACTCCATCGGCGTGTCTTATCTTCCTCTCACGCTTGCGTATGACCATGCATCCAGAAAACCTGTTGAAGGCCTCGCTGTTTTACCTGTCGACCTGAACGGAAACGGCAAAGTAAATGACGGAGAAAAATTCTATGATGACCTCAACACAGTCATCCAGCAACTGGAGGAAAAACCAATCAAAGACATCAGCAATGTTCCCGTAGAGTACATCCATATGTCGGTAGACAGGAATAACGGTAGCCCTGAAGCTATTTCCTTTTTGCGATGGATTATTCATAATGGACAGGACAACCTGCATGAATTTGGTTACTTGAAACCGGAGGCCAATCGATTCGAGGCCGATAAGTTCGAACAGTTCGCTTCCAAAAAGCTAAAGTAACCGGTCTACTATAACAATCTCTTTATTATAATCACTAAACGTTCATGAGGATGAAACGAATACTACAAATACTGTTAATTTTACCAATAATTATAATTGCGGGCGGCGCGTATGCCCAGGGAGTTATTGAAGGAGTTGTCAAAGATGGCGATGGCGTAGCTGTCGTTGGGGCAACCGTAGCTATCAAGGGTACTTCAGTAAATACCGTGACGGATGTCAACGGCGCGTTCAATATCAAAGCACAACAAGTTCCCTTTTCGCTTCAGATCAGGTCGGTTGGATTTAAACCCCAGGACATTGAGTTCTACGAGCTGTCGGAAGAACCTATAGAGGTATCGCTCATCGATGACAGCCTCCTGGATGCAGTCGTGGTTACTTCCCGACGCAGGGAAGAGTCAGCTCAGAATGTGCCTATTCCGATAAGTGTCGTGAGTGGCGCGGCCATTGCTCAATCCGGAGCCTTCAATGTTAATCGTGTGAAGGAACTTATTCCGTCAGTACAGCTCTATTCGTCTAATCCCCGTAACACGGGAATAAATATCCGAGGCGTGGGCTCGCCGTTTGGGCTCACCAACGATGGTCTCGATCCTGGAGTGGGCTTTTATGTGGACGGAGTCTACTATGCACGGCCCGCCGCTGCCACACTCGATTTTATTGACATCGAACAAATAGAAGTATTACGCGGACCACAAGGAACATTGTTCGGTAAGAATACTACGGCCGGCGCGTTCAACATAACTACGCGAAAGGCAAGCTTCACCCCGGGACTTGATTTCGAAGTGAGCTATGGTAACTATGGATACATACAAGCGAAGAGTTCTATAACTGGTCCGATCGCTAAAAATCTTGCAGCTCGTGTATCGTTCTCTGGTACACAACGAGACGGCACCATTGAGAATATTGTGACGGGCAAATACACCAACGACATAAACAACCTCGGTGCACGTGGACAGTTGTTGTTCGAACCATCAGACAATGTGACCATAACGCTGTCAGGCGATGTTTCAAAGCAACAACCTGATGGATACGCGCAGGTTGTGGCAGGCGTCGTTGAGACCAAACGCGCGGCATACCGTCAATTCAGTGCCATCATAGGCGACCTCGACTACTCTCTGCCATCCGATAATGCTTTCGATCGTAAAATTGATCACGATACGCCATGGCGATCAGGCAATGAACTTGGTGGTGTTTCACTCAACGTGGATGCAAAGCTGGGCCCTGGAACGCTGACCTCTACTACAGCCTGGAGATATTGGAATTGGAGACCATCAAACGACAGAGACTTTACTGGTCTTCAAGCACTTGCTAAATCACAAAATCCTGCAGAACACAGGAATTGGTCGCAGGAGATCCGTTATGCCGGTGAATTCACCGACCGTTTAAGTGGAGTCGTTGGCTTGTTCTTTATCGACCAGGAGGTTAAGATCCACGGCACAGAAGAATCAGGCAGTGCACAATGGCGTTTTTCTCAGAGCACAACTAGTCCGCTGTGGGCAACGCCCGGGCTATTCGAGGGATACGGTATCGCCACAGAAGCTTCTATAAAGTCGAAGAGCGCTGCAGTATTTGCCAATGTGGACTGGGAAATTGTGAAGGGCTTACACGTGATGCCTGGCGTGCGGTACAACTATGACGAGAAAGACGTAGTCTACGACAGAGTTGCATATGGAGGATTGGACACTGCAACATATCAGGGCACAAAGGCGGAAAAAGTCGCGCTACAGGGCTTTAAGAATTCAGTGTACACGAGCCAGGCGTATGCGGCAGATGCAGACGAGAAAAACCTCACCTACAACATCACGATTAACTACAAGGCAAACGACCGCCTCAATGCTTATGCAACCTATTCCACCGCCTTCAAACCTGTTGGTGTGAACGTGGCAGGTCTACCAACAATTAGCGGTCAGCCGGCAACAGATCTAGCCGTGATCAAACCCGAGGATGTTACACATTTTGAAATTGGTGTGAAGACGGCACCAACTACTAATTCCACATTGAACGTGCCGTTTTATAATATGGACATCAACGACTACCAGACGAATGTTCAGTCACCAGAGCTTGGCGTCAATCGTGGTTACATAGCCAACGCCGAGAAGGTGAACGTGAAGGGTGTCGAAGTCGACGCGAATATAAAGGCCGGCAAGAATCTTAGCTTCTACGGGTCTCTAGCTTACCTCGATGGCAAGTATGTTACATTTACCAATGCACCGCTTCCGCTGGAAGAAACTGGTACCACTGTTGAAGGCGTACAGGTTGCTTTCAAAGATATCTCGGGTGGTCAGCTTCCCGGCATTTCCAAGTGGACGACTTCCATCGGTGGCGAATTCCTTGCTCCGGTAACATTCGCGAAACAGGCAGGAAACTTCTTCATTGCTTTTGATACTTACTATCGTTCAGATTTTTCATCAAGTCCCTCTCCGTCAGCATACCTCAACATTGATGGTTATGCCTTGCTGAACGCAAGAGCCGGCTTCCGCGCATCCAAGGGTATATCATTATCCCTATGGGCGCGGAACCTGCTTGATAAAAATTATTACGAGCAACTATTGCCAGCTGGTGGAAATGCAGGACACTATGCCGGAGTATTGGGTGATCCAAGAACTTATGGAGTGACGCTAAGGTATTCTCTGTAACACAAAAAATACAGAACTCAAAGGGTACGGTTAGGACATTTTCAATTTTGAATCATTGTAATGTCTAGTCGTATTCTTTGCCTCCTGATTTTCGGTCTCTTCTGCTCATTGAAAGCAGTGTGCCAAACATATTATTCACATGATCTCTTTTGGTTTCGGATGGTGCTGGCGGATACAATTAATAAAAAGATTAAGTGGGAGGTTCATCTTCAAAATAGAACTCAGGATGCAGGTGTAGGCTCTAACTTTTTCAGTGAGCCACAACTTAGCACTATCTGGACCTGGATCAATTTCAGTCTCACGGACAACATAAAACTTGGGATCACGCCTTTCAGCTATTTTAACAGCCACGTCCTTTATGCCAAGCCTTCCGATCTCGATCAGCCTGCTATTAATGAGTATCGCTGGGTGGTCCGGCTTGATCACGAGCAGAAGGGAAAATTCCTCAATCTAATCAACCGCGTTAGTCTCGAGTATCGCCTCAGAGATTTCTACGATGATGGAAATTACACTCCCAATTACCGGGCGCGGTTCATGTTCCGTCTTGAGAAGCCAGTAAAACTTCCTTTCGCACCAAGACCGGTCACGCTTATTGCATACGATGAGGTCATGTTACAATTTGGCGAAGCAGTGAAAGGAAATGCCAATGTGTTTGATCAAAACCGGATTTACGGCGGCCTCTCTTATCCAGTCTATAATAACATAAAATTGAACGTCGGTTATATCTACGGATTCCAGCAGAGGATCTCGGGCGATGAATTTGACAGGATCAATACGCTTTGGGTCGTTCTAACTTTTGATAATTTGATAAGCCAGTTTACAAAAAAGGGTAGACCAAAGGAGAAATCATGAGCACCGAATCTTCAACCAAAAATTACTATAGCACCTGGGTATTCATCACAGTGTTTATCCTGTTTGCTTTGACCTTTATTGTTTCAATCTTCTTTGCGGATGCGGTTGTAAGCGGAGGTTCACAACTGATTGATTCACTAGGGCCTCAATTCCTGATCTTTGTATTGGCGGGATTTATTGCACAAATGATTGATGGATCATTGGGAATGGCCTATGGAGTGAGTGCTTCCACGTTCTTACTTTCGTTTGGCGTTTCTCCAGCAGCAGCAAGTGCCAGTATCCATGCTGCAGAAGTCTTCACGAGCGGGGTTTCTGGATTGTCGCACTTGAAGTTTGGAAATGTCAATAAGAAATTGTTCGAGCAACTCGTTATACCTGGCGCCCTCGGAGCAGTCGCTGGTGCTTATATCTTGTCTTCATTTGAGCAGTACAATGTTTACATCAGGCCTATTGTCGCATTTTATACGCTTGCCCTTGGGGTTATAATAATCAGGAAGGCCGTGATAAAAGCAAGGGAGAAAACCAAGACCAGGAATGTCGGTGCTCTTGCAGGATTTGGTGGCTTTATGGATTCCGTCGGTGGTGGCGGATGGGGTCCTATCGTCGCCTCTACACTGATCGCTAAAGGCAGAAGCCCACGCTATACTATCGGTTCGGTTAATCTCGCTGAGTTCTTCGTTTCATTTGCAAGCTCCCTTACATTCTTTGCTACCATCGGACTGAATTATTTTGGGATCATTGCCGGACTAATTCTCGGTGGCGTTGTTGCTGCACCAATTGCCGCTAGCCTTACTCAAAGGCTCCCTCTGAAGACCATGATGATTTTTGTCGGACTGGTGATTTGTCTGGCGAGCATTAGACTTATCGTTATATCATTCATTTGACAATGTTATGACCGCTAACATGGTCACCTTCCATCACGTTTTCTCTTGTTATTGGTAATATCTGCCGGAATGGCAACAATCATAATACCGCACGATTTTTGTCTTAATTCCGTTATCTTGCGCGCTATTTTATAAATGCGTGTTTAATAACGCAGAGATTTTAATAATGGCACTACTCGAAAAACAGCTTTATGTTAAGAAGTCCGGTATACCGGGCTCAGGAAAAGGTCTATTCACTAAAGAGTTTATCCCGAAAGGAACACGTATTGTAGAATACAAGGGAAAACGGACGAAATGGAAAGAGGTGAAGGACGAGGATGGCAAGAACGGCTACATATTTTATATAAACCGTAACAACGTTATCGATGCTCTTCCCGCGACGAAGGCGTTTGCGCGATATGCCAATGATGCGCGTGGCATGGTTCGCTTGAAAGGCGTGTTGAACAATTCAGATTATGTCATAGACGGACACAAAGTATATATTGAGGCGATGAAAGATATTCCGGCGAAAGCTGAGATCCTCGTCGACTATGGTAAAGAATACTGGCAGGTGATTCGTGAAAATATAAAGATCGACACCGACGCGCGTAAGAATGGCGCCAAGAAACCTCATCACGTCACCGCTAAGCGGATGGAGCATCACCATTAACGAAAGTTCTGTTCCAATTCCTGAATTCGACTTGCAGCACTTGCTGCGTATTCATCAAACCCAGATCTCCTTGCTTCCGCTACATAAGCTTTAAGTAGCCGCAGAGAATTGCCGTTGATCTGAAGTGCCTCCGCTAAAATATTGTATGACTTCGGACCTGAATTCTTTTGGCCTCGAAAGAAAGCTGCGGCCGCAATCACACCTTCTTCCAAATAAGGATTATAATGTGAGAGTATTTCATAATTCTGCTTTGCTGTCAGCGTATCCCCGCTGGACTCGGCGATGAGCGCGGTATACAATGACTTTTCGAGCGAACGCGATCTATCGAATGTGATTCCTTTGTTTATCTGTCGTGCGATATTTTGAATGTCACCTCTCGACGCAAGCATAAGAAGTTCGAAATGCCTGACGTCGTTGTAGAGTCTTTCGTCCGTTAGCTCGAGTCCTGCGATACGATTGAAGTATTTGATAGCGGGAGCCAATTTATCTGCCTCATAACACTTCTTGCTGAAATCAAGTATCGCCTGGGCTTTATAATCGGTGTTTTCAAAAGTCTGAACTACACGGCTGAATATCACTGAGTCCCTCACGCCTAGCCGATAACGACAGAACTGATACTTTTCCGCATCATTCAAGTTTGTTAGGCTGCTAACAGGTAACGAAAGGATCTTTTTCATTTGGCCGGCGATAGCCTGTTGTTCGGCATTGGTGCCTAGCAAAACCGTATCCCATGCAATCAATGCTTCTGATATATTCCTCGCTTCAGATAATGCGATCGCATTATAAAACCTTGCCTCTTTGTATCTCGAAGTGGTGGCATGAGTGAAATAACTTGAAGCCAATTCTGGATTCTCCTGTTCAAGAGCCCAAAGACCCATCAGGTAATTGAATTTTCCCTGGTAATCCTGGCTGATGTAAGCCAGCTCTGCTAAAATCTCCAGCGCTTTGGTCACATTACCTTGAAAATAATAAGCAAAAGCAAGAGAAGCTTTGAGAGTTTCGCTGTAGTCGGCATTAATAGAATCAGACGCTATACGCAATGCTTCACGTACGAAACTGGTATCGAGGGTCGTCGCGTACTTGATGCAGTAATTATTTAAAAGTGTCGCGGAGTAGAGATCGAGATTTTTTATCGCCAGTGGATTCACTTCAGTTTTTATTTCCTGATGCTGAAGCGTTGAGACGACAAGCGCATTTGCGATGACCGATGTAGTCTTGGTTTCAAATAGCGATAGCACGGAATCAATCTTGATGGGAATGAGCTCAAGTGCCGCCATGGCGAAAAAGTTCGTTTCGGCAGAGGCTTTTGTGTAAGAATCGTTACGCGCGCGATTCAGATATAACAATGCAGAGTCCAGATTGTGCACCTTGGTGTATGCAAAACCAAGATTGTTGTCAACAACGTTCGAACCGTTCAACAATTCGTTTGCGTGTTTATATGCGCGAATCGCGTTAAAAACATCACCTTCCCACACATAAATATTGCCGACATTAGTCAACGAGTAAGGTGTTGGCCGTTTTGCATTTGCCTGGCGATAGTCTTCGCGCGCAGCCTCCAAATTAAACCTCGAGGATTTTGAAGTTGCCATGACGTAATTCGACCGATTGTTGTGGAAACCCAGGTTTTGAGCCTGCCTGTAGAAGTTCTGGGCATTTTCTGAATTGCCGAGCAACGTGTGCAGATCGCCGGCATAATTATAGAAGCCGGCGGTCCCGTTATTTAAGTAGTCTCGCCAGTTTGAGTAGAATACAAATCCAAGTACAGCTATCAGCCCCGCAAATCTGAACGTGAAGTATGGCATCCTTGTGGGATTGTACAGCACCTTGTAGACGGGAAGGTTGCGCGCCATCATCAGAATGAAATTCGAAAAGACGTAGGTAAGGAAGATAATTCCGTAACCAGTATGACTGAAGATGATCACGTCTCTGATAATCTTTAAAGAAGGATCATTTGCATTTCCAAGCAACGATCCTGTCGTAGCGAAGCATATGGCACCTATGGCCACGAAAAAGTATGCACCGAACGGAGCATAGGCAACTATGTTATCGTATAGCACTTCCCTCTGCCTGAATCCCCATATACCCAGGATGGCCGATATTGTCAGCAATAGGTAAAGGTTGATATAAAGGAAATTCCATTCGATGACACCAAGCTCATGAAAGCAGGTAATGATCACATTCGTCATATAAATGACACTGATCAATCCGAAATGCTGAAGACTTTTCGACGTTCCCTGACTGACAATGTAAATGAATGAGGCCAGCACTTCATGGGAAACCGTAATGATAAATATCACGCTGACAATTAATGCCGGTAAGTAGCCTGTAAGGCTCAGATGGTAAAAAGGATATTGTACTGCCGAAAAAAAAGCGATGACGATAATTAAAAGAATGGTCAATGCCGCAAAAACAAGTAGTCGTTTGAGAAACGGGTATGTATTTTTAATTCGGTTGAAATAGAAACTGGGGATTGTGTACAGCAAAATTACGATGGCCACTGGTATCTTACTATACATTCCAAAGATGCCAAGCACCTCAAGTCGCAAGCTGACTATGAACAACAGAAACAATGCCATGCCGATAAAATACCAGAACTTTTCAAGCGTGGTAACGACAGAAATGATGATCACTCCGCTAAAAGCAAGAACTGCGAGAAGCAAATAAGAGGCAGTTATATTAGGCTTGATATCACTTCCGTGAAAGTATTCGAGTATTGCGTAGCTGTCGGCAGGGACACTGATATTAAAAGGGCCGAGTTGAAAACTATTGATTGAAGTTTCAATAATCTTTTGTTCCTGGAGCTTAACCCAATTGATGACACCACTTGCGCCCTGGAAATAAGAATACCACAGGAAGCAGACAGAAAGAATAAAAGTGGCTGCACACAAATGCCATATCCAACGGTAATCTTTCAGCCAACTTTTCCAGAAAAATAATAGACCCATAAGGTGACTTGATTAGAACGCAAGCTAACGTAGTTTGAGACATGCGCTGACTCCTGCAACCAAACCTAGCGGTTTTGTTCTTTAACGCAAACTGGGATTTTTATTGCCGGCCTCCTTCGCCGGCCGCCGGATGTTCAGAAGTATAGATATTCTCTTGATGAAGCTCCTTGAACTCAGTTGAATACTTCTCCAACTGAAACACCACGTAATGTGGCACCTATACCTTATACCTTATACCGTATACCTATTCAAGCACCTTGGGCACACGAAAATAGTCGGCGTCTTTTTTGGGCGCATTTTTTAAAGCCCGTTCATGGCTCAGGTGTTCCTTTACTTCATCTTCCCGAAGCACATTTACTTCATAGCTCATGGTAGTGAGCGGCTCGACACCTTCGGTATTGACCTCCTTCAGTTTTTCTACCCAATCAACAATAGCAGTCATATCCTTCATCATCTTTTCAGCATCCTTGTCATCAAATTCCAGCCGGGAGAGATGTGCTATTTTGTCCAGTAGAGCGCGATCGATTTTCATTTTTCAACTGTGTATTCAGTTCTTCATCAATTATAGTGAACAGTCTCTGTTTTAAGCCATCGATATCATTCACGGTAAGGCCTTTTGTATCCAGCGGTTCGTGAACGATTACCCTTAACGGATGCCAGCGCAACAGAAACTGATCAGGTGGCAAAATTATCCAATTATACGGAATGGTAACAGGCACAATCTCGATTTGTTTTTCTATCGCTATACGGAAGGCACCATCCTTAAATCGCCCCATTACCGGGTCCTTCGGTGTAATAATTCCTCCCTCAGGAAATATAACCAGGCTCTTTCCTTCGTCTATTGCCTCAAGGGACTTTTTGAGAGAAGTGTATCGGCTTTTTAGTTTTGACCTGTCTACCGTAATGTGAAGCTTCCCGTACATGTACCCAAACAGCGGAATGTTTTCAATGCCGGTCTTTCCTACAAAAATGGTATTGTGAGGAACCAGACCCAACGTCGGGATATCGAGATAAGAAAAATGATTCGAGCAGAATATGTAATGTTTCTTTCGATCAAGCTTACCGCGAAGCTCAACTTTAAAGGGAACTCCGATAAAAATAAAAAGCAAACGTGCCCACCACCTGTTAAGGATTCCGGTAAGCCTGAACTGACTGGAAAAAAAGATCGGTATCAGAAAAAAAGGAAAAAGAACAAGGAAAAGAGTTGCAAATACCGCAACGCCATAACCCGTGTATATTGCCTTTAAAATTCTCATCGCTCAAAGGTAACAAAGGAATAGGGTTATCAGAAGTAACCCTATCCCGCAGTTTCATCAGTGCAACGAAATCTGGACAACGACTTTTGCTTGACGGTAAGATTAAAACCTGTAATAGAGGAACAGACCACTGGCGGGATTTGCAGTGAAGACAATATGCGCTCCTTCAGTGTCACGGGCAGGTATGGGGTCATTCACATTTGAAGCGAAGCTCTTCGTTCGGGCATAGCTTAAAAGAACATTGGCCTCGGCCGACAAGTACAAACGCGGACTGATGTCAAAACGGATCCCAAGAAAAGGTCGTAAGCCAAGGCCAAATTCCTTGTACTCCTCTTCCCAGGACAACTCTCCATTGGAAAAACTGTCGTAATTAGAAAATGAATAAAAGGGCACAATATCACCTCCATAGTACCACACCCACCTTTTGTCGATCTTATTTTGTAATTCCATTCCGGTCACCAGGCCCACGTACCCCGATGAATAGTCTGTGAAACTTGACGTGCTCGTCTTTGAATCGGTTTTGGTGATGTTAACATACGTATCCATCCCGAGCCTCCAGGCCCTATTTTCAGCCTTGTATTTTTTGTACATCAGAGAAAAAGGAGTTCGATTGGAGTTAAGAACTCCCTGTAAGGCAAACGTGGTGTTAAATCCAATGTCGTTCTGATAAGAAACAGGAGCGTCCTGGGCGTGCAGGCAATGAACGGACAAGAAAAGCAAAAACGGGGTGAAAAGATTTTTCATAACAATGGGGGTTTAGTGTGGCGAGCATACCACAACAATAATGCCGCTCATTGTTTTACGTGTGGGCTACATGTTATTTGGTATGAGGATTAGTTCAGTCTGCCGTCCATCGATGTACCTGAACTTACCCGCATTGTCGAAGAAGCCGTCTTCTTCCAGTTTTATCTGTATCTCTTTTTTCCATTCAGGGATTTGAGTTGTCACATTCAACTCGATGGAGTATGCCGTGTTTGTGTGCAAGGTGTAATCACCCGTGTGGGGTACACCGTTTTGCATGTCCCATTGTCCGATGGTTGTTCCCGCGGCGTGACCATGATATCCGATAGGGTGTGTATAGATCGATGGTGTTATTCCCTTTTCAATAGCATGCTTACGCGATTCAGCCAGTATTTGGTTGCCACTCCTTCCGGTTTTAAAGTTGCCGGTTAGAATGTCCTGTAGCTGGTTTCCCGTTTGTAAAGCTTTTTTTAAGTATTCGGGAGCATCCGTTTCACCTGACCTCAATACATAGGCGTGCTGTTGTGTATCCGTGTTCAGCCGGAGATAGGTTATACCGAAATCTACGTGAAGAAGATCACCCGGCATGATGACGACGGGTTGCGGACGTTTTGTGAAAATTACGTCCGGTTCATTTCGTTGAATAGAGACCGACGTATGGAACCATGTATCCAGCTTTAGCTCTTTGATCTTTTCGCGATACCACCAAATGACATCGTCTGTGGTAGTGACTCCCGGTTGTATGACTTTGTCTGAAAATCCTTCCCTGATTATTTCGTGAGCGATACGGCATATCTGAGGATACAGCGCCATTTCCTTTTCACTTCTTGTCTCAAGCCAGGCGACAGCAAGACGTTCCGCGGAAGCGAGTTTCCCTTGAAGTTTTGGATCCAGTGCTTTAAGCAGTTGTTCGTGATCGTTCGCCGTGAGTCCGTCGGCATGGCCGTAATGCTCCGCCTTGTTTATTCCGATCTTCTTAGGATTTCTTTCGCGAATTATCCTGGCAAGTTGTGCCCACTGATCAGGTTGATGTTCGGGATCCCACGCTCGTTTGAAAATCTTTCCAACATCATAACGCGCGACAGCCAGGTATTCCATTTCCTTTCCTTCCCCAGGGTCATACATCACAAGCATTGTGGTTCTTCGCGCCGCAAGCCATGTGGCCGGAAGGAATGTTTTGATTACCGGATCTTCGTTGTATTCACGGCTTATCACTACCCACATATCGAACCCTTCTCTCCGCATCAGCGAAGGCAAAAGATTTTTTAGGCGATCGTCCAAAACGTCATCGATAACCCGGGCCTGATCTCGTTGGCTGAGTATGGCCGGATGTTGAGCAAGTGTAAGCTGAAATGAAAAGAGGATCAGTAGTAAAGCATATTTCATTTATCGACGTTATTAAGGTTGAAGGGTGTTGGTAATGATACATCTTTCATTTTTCAATATCTCGGCGGCACGACTGACTTCGATGTGTGATCTGGCGTCGTTCAACTGTTCCCTTACTTTCGTTCTGATTTCTTTTAACCGCATCGCCTCGATGAAACGCTTCACTTCCTCGGGTGTTTGCAGAATCAGCTTCGGAACTTCGGCAGGCTTGTCGTCATCATCCTTTGCGACCATGGTAAAGTAGCAGGAATTGGTATGACGCATTGTGCCGGTTTTAACCTGCTCCGCTTCGACACGAATGCCAACGATCATCGATGTACGTCCTACATAGTTCACGGAGGCGTGTAGCGAAACCAGCTCACCGACCTCAACGGGTTGCATGAATTCAACACGGTCGACAGACACCGTTACACAATAAGCACCTGCATGTTTGCTGGAACAGGCGTAGGCTACTTTGTCCATGAGGGAAAGTAATATTCCACCGTGTATTTTGCCGCCAAAGTTGGCATAGGAAGGAATCATCAGTTCAGTGATCGTGGTCTGCGACTGATGTACAGGTTTTGCGTTTTCGGTCATAGGTAGGTGTGTTGCTGACTTCAATTCTTAAATCTATAAACTTATGCGCTAAGAGATAATAATTATCCAACCAATTTACGGCGTCGTTTACACTTTGTCGCCCGGGCAACTGCTGACAAGAATATTTTATGTATATCTTACTGTATTAACGTGACTCCCGGCCCCCATGAGATTTTATATCCCCTGCGTCGCACTATTGGCTATCCTTTGTATCCAATCCTTCGCACAAGAGAATACCATCGAGTATACAATTCTTATGAGTGGCAAGAAGGCTGGCGCGCTAACTCGCCGCGCGGAAGCAGATGGTACATACGTGGAGAACATGCAATACAATGATCGAGGAAGGGGCGATAGCACTGTAACACGATATAGACAGAATGAGAATGGATTCATCACCTGGTTGGAAGGTTCTGGCGTGGATTATTACAAAAAACCAGTCCACGAAAAATTCAACATTTCCAATGGAATTGCCTCCTGGGAAAACCCCGATGAAAAAGATCAACGCCGGGTAAATGGAGACATAAGTTACCTGGCGCTGAAGATCCAGGCAGGGATTTCTTATCGTGAGTACTTTTCGACCCCTGACCACACCGTTAAGCTGCTTCCCAGCGGTAGCAGCAAGCTTGTTGTTCTAACGGAAAAAGCTGTTGGCAATAGGAAGCTTAGATTAATCTCAGTATCGGGAATAGGACTCACACCAACATATAGCTGGATAGATCAAGACAACACTTTGTTTGCGATCCCCGGCGATTGGTTTGCTGTGCTACGAAAGGGATATGAAAATCTCAACGACACATTGTTAGTCACTCAAAAGAAATATGAGCAGAAATACTTCAAAGACATTGCAACGAATGTCCGCCAAAGGGTTGAGGGTGGGATTGCAATAATTAATGCAAGCGTCTTCGATACAAAGACTGGAACTGTCAAGCCAAACACGACGATCCTGGTGGAAAATGGCCTGATAAAAAAAGTGTTACAGGGGTCGTCAATTCCCAAGGGCTACACAACTGTAGATGCCGCCAACAAGTTCGTGATGCCTGGACTTTGGGATATGCACGTTCATTATTCAGACCTTACGGAGGGGATACAGGATCTTGCCTGCGGCGTTACCAGCGTACGCGACATGGCCAATGGAGAATCGTTGTTTGATAGAAAGAAAGAAATAGATAATGGAACTGTTCTCGGTCCGCGGATACAAGTGATGTGTGGATTTATCGATGGTGCTGGTCCTTATTCGGGCCCAACCGGAGCGAGGATATCAACTGTGGAGGAGGGAATTGCCGCTGTCAAACATTATAACTCACTTGGCTACGCTCAGATAAAACTTTACAGCTCGTTGAAGCCTGAATGGGTCAAACCACTGGCTGATGAGGCGCATCGCAATGGTATGCGAGTAAGTGGTCACGTTCCGGCCCATATGCTTGCATCAGAAGCCATTGAGGCAGGTTATAACGAAATACAACATATGAATATGGTGTTCCTGAATTTCCTTGGGAAGGAGTTGGATACCAGGACTCCTGTTCGGTTTCACGCCGTGGCACAAAACGCTGCAAAGCTCGATTTGTCCAGCAAAGA
>DATHIE010000132.1:0-8068 GCA_035316905.1 Chryseolinea sp.
CTGAAGTCCGAGCTTCTGACATGGTGCAAGAACAACACGAAACGCGATGGCACTCCTTATAATCTTTACACAGATGGCCTTAGGATATACACGACGCTGGACTCAAAACTTCAGCAGTACGCCGAGGCCTCACTCACTCAACAGATGGCGGATGTGCAGAAGAGTTTCTTTGATCACTGGGGCAAAGAGAAGCCCTGGAAGGGAAAAGAAAATGTCGTAGACGAAGCAATCAGGCGCTCTACGCGATACAAGAAACTCAGTCTCCAGGGCCTTTCTGAAGAAGAGATAATAGCAGAGCTCAGTAAACCAGTACCCATGAGGTTGTTTACGTGGAAAGGTGAAGAAGATGCGAAAATCAGCCCGATAGATTCGATTAAACATCACCTTCAATATCTCAACGCCGGATTTCTTGCCATTGAACCGAGTACGGGAAAAGTTCGGTCATGGGTAGGTGGTATAGAACACGATTACTTCCAGTACGATCACGTCAAAGCTACAACCAAACGGCAGGTCGGTTCGACCTTTAAACCCATTGTTTATGCAATGGCCATTGAAAGAGGGATATTACCCTGCAACCTGATTTCCGCACAACGCGAAACGTATATTGATAAGGAGGGTGTAAAATGGACACCGCGAAATACGCAAAACGACTATCAGGTCGAGTACACGATGCGTGGCGCTCTGGCCTACTCAGTTAATACGGTTTCTGTGAAACTCATACAGGAAGCCGGAGTGCTCAACACAATCGCGCTTGCCCGCAAGATGGGTATCACCAGTGAGATGCCCGAGGTACCTTCTATTGCATTGGGGTCTTCATCGATTTCTCTTATGGAAATGACGGGGGCGTATGCATGCATTGCAAATGAAGGTGTAGCAGTTCATCCTTATTACATCGAATCGATCCACGATCTCGATGGAACTATTTACGACAACTTCAAATCAAAAGAATCAGGTAAGAGAGCGTTTTCAAAGGAAACTGCTCAGTTGGTAACCCGAATGATGCAAACTGTTGTTCACGAAGGAACTGCGTCACGGCTGCGCTGGCGGTATGGAGTATACAACGATGTGGCTGGAAAAACGGGGACTACACAAGCCAATGCAGACGGGTGGTTTATTGCGATGACACCAAACCTGGTAGTGGGCTCCTGGGTTGGAGCAGATGATCCACGGATCCGTTTTAAGTACACCGAGCTTGGCCAGGGTTCAAGCACTGCCCTGCCGATGGTCGCTTACTTTTTAAAACGCATTAACCAGGACACGACATTTAAAAAGATTTCGCAGGCAAAATTCAAACCTTTGCCTTCCAGTCTTCAGATGGAACTTGATTGCGATCTGTATGAATTAAGTGACGAATTGTGGGAACAGATCAAACACACTGTTTATAAACGCGATTCACTCATTCAGGCTGATACATCGGTTACGCCTCCTAACGAGACCTTTCTCGAAGTCCTGTACAAAAGGAAATTAAAAATCTTGAAAGCCAACACCCCGGACACGTCAAAGGTAACGGAACTACGGATTCTGGGAGGCTGATTGATTCGCGTTCTCTTCATTCTTTTTTTGTTTCTTAAAATATCCGCGTAACAAAAAATTGTGCTGCATGGCCTCCATGTTTTCATCGAGCTTTACTGACGCAGACTCAGCATTTTCGAGAGTTTCTCTAAGCTTGTTTGCAAAGGTAGTATCCGTAAGCAATACGCCGATCGCATTATTCTTATTATTGAGCTTGGACATCACCTCTTTGAGATCTTGCGTCATGACCCTGGAGTTTTCTCCAGCCTCGGCTACATTAGCAAGTGCCTTTTCGAAAGTTTCTGCATAGGATGAATCGCTGATGAGTTTGGCCATCAGACCATCGCCAGTGTTCATTTGATCAAACATGAGTTTGAGCTGCGCCGTTGCCTGGTTTGTATTTTCACCAGCTGACCGAAGCGATGCTATCGCAAAACGCAGATCTTGTGAAAGGGGTCCGTCATGCAACAGTTCGCCAACGATCCCATCACCCTTATTGATCCTTGCCGTTATCAACCTTAGATCATCAGTAAGGCTTCTTGTGTTCGATCCCACATCTTTTGCAATGTTAATCAGCTCTTGCGTGTCAGTAGGAGAAAACGTATTAATGGTATCGTTGTCCTGTATTATGTCTCTTGCATTTCCCGGGCGAATTACAACGATCTTATTTCCCACGAGACCATCGGAACCTACAAAAGCGGTTGCATCTTTCTTAATAAACGCATTTTGTTTGTCACGCAGCGACATCGCAACTATTACCTTACCCTCGGCCACAATCTGTACATGCTTAACGGTACCTATTTTGACCCCGGAAAGCCAGACCTTATCGCCTTCTTTCAACCCTTCGATGTTGCGGAATACCGCCGATACATTGAACGTTTTATTAAAGAAAGTGCTTTCACTGCCAATGTAAAATAGGGCTATCGCAAAAAGAACGAGCCCAGCTAGAACAAATGATCCAAGTTTTATATTCTGTTTCAATTCCTGCGTTTCCATATAATTAAGTTAATAGTTAAAGAAAGACTGCAACTCTTCGGCGTTCTGTTGCTTGAGCTCATCGAATGTTCCTTCAAGCTTATTGATACCATCGAATAGCGCAACAATACGGTCGGATACTTGCCTGGCACAACTGAGATCGTGAGTGATGATTATAGAGGCGGTGTGATACTTTTCGCGTACTGAAAGTATCAGTTCATTAATTTCTGCTGCTGTTTCCGGATCAAGTCCTGCGGTGGGTTCGTCGTATAACATGATCTTAGGGTTTAGTATTAGTGTTCGTGCGATGCCCACCCTTTTCTTCATTCCGCCCGAAAGCTCTGCGGGAAGCATATTTATCGCAGACTCAAGGCCGACATCTTCAAGACTTTTCTTTACAAGTTTATTCAGCTTCGAGCGTTCGTATATGCCCAGGTTGCGCTTCAACGGAAACTCAAGATTTTCCCTTACTGACATCGAGTCATACAATGCACTTCCCTGAAAAGAAAAGCCTACTTCGAGCCTTAGCTTGTTTAATTCTTTAAGCGAAAGAGACGGAACATCGTACCCAAGCACATTGATCTCACCTGAATCCGGTTTTAACAACCCGACTACACATTTGATCAGTACAGATTTTCCCGTTCCTGACTTTCCAAGAATTACAAGATTTTCGCCTTCCTTCAGATCAAGGTCCACCCCTGAAAGAACTTTGCGATCACCGAAACTTTTATAGAGGTTTCTAATCCTTACAACGGATGTGACGTCTTCCTTAACATTTTCGACGATGGCGGGCTCTTCTTTCATTGTCTAAAAAGATTTAGTATTTGTAATCCCATCAGGTCTACGAGAAAAATGCAGATCATGGAAACAACAACGGCGGTATTGGCGGACTTACCGACTCCAGTTGTTCCGTTATCCGCATGATATCCAGCATAACAGCTTACCATTCCGATTGCGAATCCAAAAAAGGCTGACTTAACAAGAGACGAAGTGATATCGAGCATGGAGACCACGCCGGATACTTCGCTGAAATACAAAACGAATCCTGTCTTGTTAATAGAGTTGACCATCAATAGTGAACCTAACAGCGCTACGATGTCAGCAAAGATCACCAGGATGGGAAGCATCAATGTCGTTGCCACCACTCTCGACACAACCAGGTAAGAAAAAGGACGTACACCCGAGACTTCCATTGCATCAATCTGCTCTGTCACTTTCATACTAGCCAGTTCGGCGCCGATATTAGAGCCAAGCTTACCTGCGCAAATAAGGCCGGTGATCAAGGGCCCCAGCGATCGCACGACAGCCTGAGAGACCAGCGAGGGAAGCCATGATTCGGCTCCGAACGATGCGAGTGACGGACGCGACTGTTTCGTAAAAACTATTCCGGCTAAAAATGAAGTAAATGCAATCAAAAACAATGATTTGTTTCCCACGAGAAAACATTGTCTCAAGATTTCTTTTATTTCAAAGGGAGGCGCAAACGCGTTCTTAAAAAAACGCATGTTAAACCGATAGACGTGTGCGACTCTGGTCAGAAACTTCTTAAGACTCATCTGGCTTATTTTGACTGTATACATTCAAAATAATTGCCAGATGTAGATACCCTGAAGTGGCTAAAATAGATGTGTTTGGTTAGTCCAAACCAAAAAATGTGTGGAATTTTTTGCCCAGTTTACCGGGTGTTATTTGCGGTTCCCTGGCGCTTTTTGATGGTGAACCTTGGCTGCCTCGTCAATAGAATGAGTCGTATAAAGCTGGCTATCTTCCTTTGAAAGTTTAGATAGCCGGATATAAAACTTCTTCAATACTTCCAGTTCATCTTCGGTGAGATCCTCCACATCGATCAGGCGGTTGCTTGCATTTTTCTGACACGCAATTAGTTCATTAAGCTTAAGCTGAAGAGCCATTGTGTCCTTATTCTGTGATTGCTGTATCACAAACACCATCAAAAAAGTAACGATCGTTGTGCTTGTATTGATTACAAGCTGCCACGTGTCGGAATAATTGAATATAGGGCCGGAAATTGCCCAGATAATTACGACGCTAATGGCGACAATGAATGTTGCGGGCCTCCCTGTTGCTCTTGTAACAACTTTGGAAATTTTGTCAAATCCCTTGATCAATTTAGACTGCTTGGCTTTGCCAGCTGTTTGAGACTTTGAAGGCGCCTTTTGGGAGTTTTTCGTTGAAGTTTTCATAAAGTTTTCAGGATTCTCATCAATACTTTCTCGTCGGGAGTAAGGTCAACTGTATCTTTATTTGATTCACCGTCATCCAACTCGTCAAGGTATTTATGAAGCTTGTTCTCTTCATACAGTTTGATGATCTGTGGATGAACGTAATATTTCCTGCAAATTGCCCGGGTGTTTCCCAATCGAGCGCTTACTTCATCGATCGCGTTGACGATATTTTTCTTAATGTCACTTTGTATGATTGTCTTATCGAGACATTTGAGGCAATTCAAAAACGCCAACGTTCCTGCCCATGTCCTGAAGTCTTTTGCTGAGAAATTCTTCCCGGTTGTATCCTGGATATAATCGTTAACCATCCCCGAATCAATTGACCTACGAACGCCGTCGGCGGTCATATATTGAAACAACTCTTTGCCAGGAATATCCCGACAGGCTTTCACGATTCGTGCAAGCCGTTTGCTTTTGATAGTGATGGAATGAAATATTCCTTTTTTTCCCTTAAAAGAGAACTTAAGCTTGCTACCGTTGATGTTTACGTGGTCGTCCTTCAGTGTGGTAAGTCCATACGATCCATAAAGTTTTTCGTATTCATTGTTACCAACGCGTATCAACGTGCGTTCCATCAGCAAGGCCACGGTGGCAAGCACTTTCTCTTTTGTCAGGTCTGCGGCTGTGAGGTCTTTTTCAATCCTCTTTCGGAGTAGAGGCAGGGCCTTGCCAAATTCGTATAGGTACTGAAACTTTGTTTGGTTCCGAACATGACTCCAGTCTTGATGATATTTGTATTGTTTTCTCCCCAGGGCATCATAACCAGTAGCCTGAATATGACCGTTTGCTTTGGAACATATCCATACGTTGGTCCACGCCGGAGGAATAACCAGCTTTTTGATTCTTTGGAGTGTAGAGGAGTCGGCAACTCTTTTGCCATCTAACGTGAAGGTAAATCCCTTGCCCTTTCGCTCACGCCGGATTCCCTTTATCGAATCGGTTACGTAATGAAGGCTCGCAACTTTAGCTGCCCGTTGATAATTACGATGTATTCTTGCGGACTCTACACGCCTAATTGAGCCCATTCCCATATGACTTTGTTATAATCGCCCTTGAGATACACTTGACAGAATTAACGAAGATAACGTAACGAGCAGAGTAATACTAGAGGTCACAACGGTTGACCAGTCGTTATGAAGATACCCATAGCAAATCCTGCTACACGTTATCGTGGGCAGCTCAACCGCTGCCCAGGGCCTGCGTTTCGAAACTTTTCTTTCTGTCTTATTTAAACTAGCAATAAACATGGCTGTGAACTACGTTATAAGTCTTTTATCTATTTTAAATTTTCTTCTGAATATCTTCAATGGCCGTCACAAACTTAGAGACTCGCGTATCCGCGTAAGCTCCATATGCATCAACCAACAATCCTTTTTTTCCGTCTGCGGTTTCGATCAAATAAAGAATTGAATTATCCTGCGGATCGGAGTATCCTTCAAAGCGGAAAAAGTCTTCTATCTTCACGTCGGTTGGACCATAAAACTTACCTTCCGTCTCCGTCGTAAGTCCTCCAGATGCCATCTTAAAGTTTTCAGAGTATCCTCGCTTTACGGCGTGATCTATCGCTTGATTCAGCGTTGCCATTTTTTCGGTCGCTGACATTTTTGTTTTCATATTCATAACTTTTTTCTAACAACACTACTTGAAAAGCCTGCCAGACAAAAAAGCGCCAATTGGAACAGAAAAGAGGGTAGCCATGTAGAAAACCATCCCCACTTAATCTAGAAAGTTGAAACATTCCACAAAGTTGTCATGTTGTGAGCCGCTTGCTTAGAAATGAAAAAGGGCCTTACGGCCCTTTTATTATTACGACTTCATTTCAATCTATTCTACTTCTTCCCCAAGCTCGCATGCCATTTGATTGATGCGCTCCGCGAGATCATTAAGTTGTTGATCCGCTTCCGCCTCTTCATCCTTTGTTTCTTCAAGAAGTTCGGCGCATTGAGCTTTGCCCAAGACCTTGGCCATAGTCCTCAGGGTACCGTAGGCTGAGATCTCGTAGTGCTCTATCTTCTGTGCGGCCGCAATCAGTCCTGCATCTCTCGCATGACCCTCGGTCAACTCTTCGATGACTTCCTCGCCCTCCTTCACCAATCCTTCCATTCCTGGACACTTCTTGGCTGAAGCTTTCTTATCGAGCAACTCAAAGCACTGTTCAATTCTCTTCACCTGGTGTTCGGTTACTTCGAGATGGCTGTCGAATGCGGCCTTCAAATCCTCGTTGAAGCTAGCCTTCGACATCTTCGGCAGCGCCTTCGTCAGGTGTTTTTCTGCCCAGTAAATATCCTTCAGCAAATCCTCAAAAACTTCTTCGAGGTTTTCCTTGGAAGATTTTATTGGTGCCTTTCGCTGTGGCGAAGGTTTTCTTGTTGTTGTTGTTGTTTTTGTTTTTGTTTTCATGACGAATTACTTTAAAGTATGCATCATTGCTGTCAAATTTAGTACCATGGCCCGTCAGGCTCCGTAACATCGGTTGGCAGCTATCAATTGAGCATCACGTTCCACAATCCGGAGGTTTTAAGTCTACAGAGCGCAAACTAAGCACGGTTTCGATCAATTATGATGTTGGTGCGAAGCCTTCTTTTGTGGTGATAAAATCTTATTGTATGTCAATACCTTTCGGTCGTCACTGGTCCAACACTCAACCTCTAACGGATGAACGACCAGTAGCGAAATGGATGGATCGTCCAGTCCGTCCGGAAACCATGCTTTTATGTAGGGATTGAATAATTCCCTCATCTTTTCGCGATTTGAGTTAAGGTATGCCTTGCCTGTAATACTCAGGAAAGTACTGTTGGATTCCTGGGCGTAAGTGATGAATATATTGTTCTTATTCTTGGCACTGATGGTACTGCCAATTTCCTTCGAGGCAAAGAACCACAAATTGCCATCGTCATCGATATCTACGTGTGAGATAGGACTGAAGTGGATGCCATCTTCGCGGTGCATTCCCAGCATTCCGACCCTGCATCTCGCTACTATCTGCTTCAACTTTTCTATGTGATCGTACATCTGTTTGGCATTTATCGTTCAAATTTGAAATACTCTAAAAACTTATTCGGCCTTCCCGCCAACGCATCGGAAATGATCTTCATTCCCATTATGCTAAATGTTATACCGTTTCCCCCAAAGCCGAGAACAAAATAACTTCTGGGAAAATCCGGATGTGGGCCAATGTACGGAAGTGAATCTTTTGTCACGCCGTAGGTTCCTGCCCAACAAAAATCAGGTATGATGTTCACAGTTGGCATTAGCTCGCTAAACATCGCCACTAAAGCCAATCCTTTTTCTTCGATGATGCTGTCTCTTCTTTTTGCGTTTTGAAAGGGTTCGTCAGC
>DATHIE010000133.1:0-2196 GCA_035316905.1 Chryseolinea sp.
TGAACTATAAGGGCGATAAAATATTTTCGATATATCCCAACCCTTCAAATGGTCTCACGCTCAATGTTTATACGAATTTTTCACCTGAGGAGAATTCAACGATCGTTGTCTATGATAACCTGGGCGCAAAAGTGGGAACTATTGTTGGCGTTGATCAAAACAGCACACTTACCTTTTTGAATCCGCTAAATAGAGGTGTTTACTACGTTAAAATTGTATCAAACAATTTTAGTACAATAGAACGGTTCGTAGTTCGATAATTCTAGCTTACAAGAGAGCCTTTGTTCTTAAGTGACTTTAAAATGTCACTCGTCATGTCGCTTAAATCAAATTGCGGCTCCCATCCCCAATCAATCCGGGCTGCTGAATCATTGATCGACCTTGGCCATGAATCAGCGATGGCTTGTCGAAAATCAGGCTTATAAGTTATTTCAAATCCAGAAATGTGCTTCTTAATTTCTGCAGCAATCTCTGCCGGAGAGAAGCTCATAGCAGTCACATTATAGCTTGAGCGTATTCTTATCTTTTCAGCTGGCGCTTCCATGAGATCCACCGTTGCCTTGACGGCATCGTCCATGTACATCATTGGTAGATAAGTATCTGGCTTGAGAAAGCATTCATACTTTTTATCCGTCAAAGCCTTAAAGAAGATATCGACAGCATAGTCAGTTGTACCACCGCCTGGTTTCGACTTGTAACCAATCAATCCCGGATAACGCAGACTGCGAACGTCAAGGCCTTTGTTCCGGAAGAACCATTCGCACCATCGCTCGCCTGCCTGCTTGCTTATGCCATAGATCGTTGTGGGATCCATCACTGTATCTTGCGGCGTCTTGATCTTAGGAGTAGTTGGGCCAAATGCTGCTATTGAACTTGGCCAATACACTTTTGAAACTTTATACTCAACGGAAGCATCCAGAACATTGATCAATCCATCCATGTTCAGATGCCATGCAAGGTTCGGATTTTTCTCTCCGGTGGCAGAGAGTACGGCGGCCAGGTGATAGATTTGTGTGAACTTATTCTTTTGAACAAGAGCAGAAAGCTTCTCGCGATTTAATACATCGAGTATCTCAAAATCTCCATCACCCAATATTCCCTCCGGTCCTTTAATATCGGTCGCAATGACATTTCCTTTACCGAACAACTTCCACAAACCCTGAGTTAGTTCAGAACCCAACTGTCCGCCAGCTCCAATAACTAAAATCTTGTGTTTTGTCATTAATAAGAATGAGTTTGACCTTCCTCGGAAATGGGTTTACTTTATTCTGCTAACACAATACCAAATCAGTGGCGAAATTACCAAAATTTACCATTTGGCTACCATGTGTTAGGTTAGCAATTTAATTAACTTTGCGCCCGTGGATTTTGAGGCATATTTAATATCAAAGAAGATTGATTCGGCGGAGTTTCTCAAGGCTGAACCAGCCCTATGGGCGAGCTGGAAGGTTGAATTCGAACAAATGCATCCGGCCAGTTTTACAGCTCAGAAACTGTATCTTATTAACCCTGTTCGGCGCAAGTATTTGCTTCCGCACACGGCGAAAGTGGTTACTCCACCCGCTGAAAAACCAGCGGAGCAAACCAGCGTCTCAGCACCAACGCCTGAACAACCTGTTGTGAAAACTCCATCAGGTCCGAAGCCCGTGGTGCCCAGGCCGGTATTCAAACCAAAACCCAAAACAAGCTGACGATATGTACAAAAAGCTGCAGCCAGCATTACGTAAAGAAATCGAAAACATTCAACAGGCAGGCTTATACAAAAATGAGAGAATCATTACTACTCCTCAGGGAGCTCTTATAAAGACGAGCGATGGTTCAGAGGTAATAAATTTTTGTGCCAATAATTACCTCGGTCTATCGTCACATCCAAGAGTTGTAGAGGCGGCGAAGCGAGCAATCGATACACATGGATTTGGAATGTCTTCTGTCCGGTTTATCTGTGGAACCCAGGACATTCATAAAGAGCTTGAAGAAAAGATCTCCAGTTTTCTCGGTACTGAGGACACAATTCTATACGCGGCAGCATTTGATGCGAACGGTGGTGTCTTCGAACCGCTATTCGGATCTGAAGACGCTATCATCTCCGATGAGTTGAACCACGCTTCTATTATTGATGGGGTGAGGTTATGCAAGGCAATGCGGTATCGTTTCAAGCATAACGACATGACGGACTTGGAAAAACAACTTGAAGAT
>DATHIE010000134.1:0-12004 GCA_035316905.1 Chryseolinea sp.
AGTTGTTGCTGCTGCGGCCTTTGCGTGAAATTGGCTTTCTTTGATTGATGCGGAAACTACAAACGGCGGTAAGACCTACCCATCGACCTATGCAGCCATTGACTGACCAGCGGCGACTATGGACCAATCAACCATCGACTAACTAAACAGCTTTTTTGTATCAGCTACAATCCGTAAATTGGAATACACACTTGTGTTCCTCACCTAAACCTAGCACATGCAAAAAATTCTCGTTCCCTGTGATTTTTCGGAACAGTCGCTTAACGCTTTCCGCCTTGCTACTGACCTTGCTGATCAAACAAAAGGAGAAGTCCATCTCCTTCATGTTATCGAGGTTCCCGTTATGCACGATAGCCTTCTAATGCCAACACTTTCATTTGAAGCAACCCTCCTGAAAGAATTAAGTGACAATGCGGAGACCCAGTTCAAGAAGCTGACTGCTGATTTTCCTACTGAAACGCCGGTACTCACGAAAAATGTATTCGGCAATACGTCAGTGATGATCCTTGACTACATAATAGAACACCATATCGACTTGGTAGTGATGGGAACGAAAGGCGCCAGTGGTCTGCGCGAACTTTTGATAGGATCAAACGCCGAACGAATAGTGAGGAGATCATCGTGTCCAGTGATCACTGTTCGTGCGTACGAAAAGTTGAGAGGTATAAAAAATATCGTCTTTCCAAACTCGCTGGAGGAAGAACAAGAAGATCTCGTGGAGCATGTCAAAGTATTGCAGGGATTTCTGAAAGCATCGCTTCACATTGTGTGGATCAACACGCCAGGTAATTTCACCAGCGACAGCATCACGTTGATCAAATTGAAAGATTTTGCTAAGAAGTTTGGTTTGAAAGATTACACGCTTAATATCTTCAACGACAAGTACGAAGAATCTGGTGTAATCAATTTTTCGCATACCATCCACGCGGATATGATCGCGATGGGCACCCATGGGCGCAAAGGACTAAATCACATCATAAGTGGAAGTGTTGCAGAGGATGTTGTAAATCACATAGACTGCCCGATATGGACGTATACCATTAAGAAAGCGCGACCGGTCAAGCATTGAAAGTTAGTTAGTCCATGGTGTGAAGGTCCATGGTCCATAGTCCATAGTTAGATGGTCCATGGTCCATGGTCGATGGTCGATGGTTGTTTGGTCGATGGCCATGGTTGGTTGATTTGTCCATGGATTGTCAGTCCATAGATTAATGGTCCATGGTCGATTGTTAATGGCGAGCGTTGCCTGGTTAGTACGAGAATACTTTCAATCTTTTTTCCACTCCTTCATTTCATAAGAGGTCACTACAGAATCATTTGCGAAGAAGAAATACAATTTCTTAGAATAAACGGGATCTATATCAAATCCGTAATCAAGTTCTATTTGATAAGATATCGAAACGCTATCGCCATTGTCGGGGTTGCCCAATAGTTTTATTAGGTCAGAGTATTTCATACCCACGAGCTTGTAATTTGACAGTAGGTCACCAAGTTTTTTCTCTATCTGGAGATGGAGAACCTGCATCGCCTTTTCGTGCCCATCGTGGCGTTTCAAACTTCTTTTCACTGCAGGATAAGATTGCGATGAAAATGATGAATGTCGCAAAGCAGCGGATTGTTAGTTTTTTCATACCGTTTTTACACGACTTTGGGTGTTGACAATTCACCTGGTTGATGTACTCGGCCATCGTGTGACCAACAACCATTGACCATGGACTATGGACCATGGACTGACCATCCATCGACTACATATTCCTCCTATACTGCCCCCCAACTTCAAACAACGCCTTTGTGATCTGCCCGAGCGAACATACTTTACACGCTTCCATTAGTACATCGAAAATATTCCGGTTTTGGATTGCTGCGTCTTGAACATGCCGCAGACTTTCGGTTGCACGGCTTTGTCCGCCGAAGGCTTCCGTAGGCGGATTTCCATGAAACTGGTGAAGGTTGCGTAGCATTGAGATCTGATATTCTTTTTCTTCGGTGGTCGCCCTGATCACTTCTTGTGGAATAATTGTCGGCGATCCTTTCGAACTTAGGAATGTGTTAACACCAATGATAGGGTATGCACCTGTGTGCTTCAGCGTTTCATAGTATAAGCTCTCCTCCTGTATCTTACCTCGCTGGTACATTGTCTCCATCGCGCCAAGCACGCCGCCACGCTCCGTTAAGCGGTCAAACTCTGTAAGCACAGCCTCTTCAACTAATTCCGTGAGCTCTTCGATAATAAAGGCTCCCTGTAATGGATTCTCATTTTTTGCCAGGCCTAGTTCCTTATTAATAATGAGTTGTATGGCCATCGCCCTGCGGACAGATTCTTCCGTTGGAGTAGTGATCGCTTCATCGTAGGCGTTCGTATGCAAAGAGTTGCAGTTATCATAGATGGCATACAACGCCTGTAAAGTTGTTCGTATATCATTAAAATCGATCTCTTGTGCGTGCAATGAACGGCCAGAAGTTTGGATATGATATTTCAGCATCTGTGCCCTTGCATTGGCGCCATATTTATTTTTCATCGCTTTCGCCCATATCCTCCGGGCTACACGTCCAATTACGGCGTACTCCGGGTCGATGCCGTTACTGAAGAAAAACGACAGGTTTGGAGCAAACTCGTTGATATCCATTCCGCGGCTTAGATAATACTCCACATAAGTAAATCCATTGGCTAATGTAAAGGCCAGTTGTGTTATAGGGTTAGCGCCTGCCTCTGCGATGTGGTATCCGGAAATAGAGACCGAGTAAAAGTTGCGTACACCACGGTCGATAAAATATTGCTGTACATCACCCATAAGTCGCAGCGCAAACTCTGTTGAAAAGATGCACGTGTTCTGCGCCTGATCCTCTTTTAATATGTCGGCCTGAACGGTTCCTCTAACCTGTGTGAGTGTATCGTCTTTGATCTTTTGATATACATCCATCGGCAGCACCTGGTCGCCGGTAACACCTAGCAGCATTAATCCCAATCCCTGATTACTTTTTGGCAGCGCACCCTGATAGCCTGGGCGTAATGACTCCCTTCCTTTATAGATCAAGTCAATCTTTTTGGACACGTCAGACTCGAGTCCATTTTTTCGGATGTAGATCTCACACTGTTGGTCTATGGCGGCGTTTAAAAAATATCCCAACAGCATAGGTGCCGGACCATTGATGGTCATCGACACCGACGTTTTTGGATCCGCAAGGTTAAAGCCGCTGTATAATTTTTTTGCGTCGTCAAGGCAGCATATGCTTACACCTGAGTTGCCGATCTTTCCATAAATGTCCGGCCGATAGTCCGGATCATTCCCATATAGTGTCACCGAATCGAATGCAGTGGAAAGACGTTTCGCAGGCATTGCCTGACTTACGTAATGAAACCGGCGGTTGGTGCGTTCAGGACCGCCTTCGCCCGCAAACATTCGCGTGGGATCTTCACCCTCACGCTTGAATGGATAGATTCCGGCAGCGTAGGGAAATTCACCGGGAACATTTTCAAGCAAGGTCCATCTTAACAGATCGCCCCAACTGCGATACCTTGGCAAAGCTACTTTAGGGACCTGCGTATGAGAAAGAGATTCAGTGTGCGTCTGTATGGCTATTTCTTTATCACGTACCATGAACTTGAACAATGGATCTTTGTAACGTTTCACCTTTTCCGGCCACGTTTCAATTATTCTCCAGTTCTTGGGATCGAGATTGAGTTTCAACCGGTCAAACTCCGCCTGCAGTACACGTTTGACGTCCGCATTCTCTTCGCCAAAAGTTTCAAGTGTTTTCGAAATTGCGTAAAGTTTTTCCGCTACAGTTACTTGATCTTCCACCCATTTGTCGTAAGACCGGTTAGCTTCCGCGATCTCGCTCATGTAACGTGTACGATGAGGGGGAATCACAAAAATCTTCTCCGACATCTCGCGCGTAATGCTAAACGATGACTTGAGCGGTGCTCCGGTCTTTTCCGTTATCCGGTCAACAACACATTTATAGAGCTGATTTGTACCGGGATCATTGAACTGAGAAGCAATTGTCCCGAATACAGGCATGTCGTCAGGCTTTTCGTTCCAGCGTTGATGATTCCGCTGATATTGTTTTTTTACATCGCGTAAAGCGTCGAGAGCTCCCCGTTTGTCAAACTTGTTCAGCGCAATAATGTCGGCGAAGTCAAGCATGTCGATCTTTTCAAGTTGTGTCGCTGCACCGTACTCCGGCGTCATCACATACAAGGCAACATCGCTGTGGTCAAGTATTTCGGTATCGCTTTGCCCTATTCCTGAAGTCTCAAGGATAATCAGATCATAATTGGCTGCCTTCAGTATCTGAACAGCTTCTTTCACATAAGCTGACAGTGCGAGATTACTCTGACGTGTAGCCAGTGAACGCATGAACACACGTGGATTGTTTATTGCGTTCATTCGGATACGGTCTCCCAATAACGCTCCTCCGGTTTTGCGTTTGGATGGATCAACAGAAATAAGTGCAATGGTTTTATCCTTGAAGTCAATAAGGAAGCGGCGAACGATCTCATCCACCATGGACGATTTTCCTGCTCCGCCTGTACCTGTTACGCCAAGCACGGGAACAACAGCTCTTTCTGCCAGCCCCTTAATTTTTACAAAGGTTTCCTTATGGCTGTCATAGAAATTCTCCGCGGCCGATATCAATCGGGCAATAGCCAGCGGGTTCTTCGTCTTCAGGCCGTCAATTTCATTTGAAAGATTGTTACCGGTTGGAAAATCACTTTGTTCGATAAGATCATTTATCATTCCCTGCAGTCCCATAGAGCGACCATCATCGGGTGAATAGATCCTTGTAATTCCATAGTCCATCAACTCCTTGCTCTCATCCGGAAGGATAACACCGCCACCTCCTCCGAAGATCTTAATGTGTCCTGCACCTTTCTGCTGCAGGAGGTCATGCATATACTTAAAGTATTCGTTATGGCCGCCTTGATAGCTCGTCATCGCAATGGCCTGGGCATCTTCCTGTATGGCTGTGTTCACCACTTCCTCAACACTTCGGTCATGGCCAAGATGAATAACCTCCACACCTGTAGCCTGAATTATCCGACGCATGATATTGATGGCAGCATCATGTCCATCGAACAGACTGGCTGCTGTAACAATCCTTATTTTATTTTTTGGTTTGTAAGGTTCGGGTGCCTCGTGGCCTGCCAGGTTTTGCGGCTTCTTATTCGTTTTTTCTGAGGTTGTAGTCGTGCTCATTCGCGGATGCAGATGTCAGCTCAAAAATAACCAGAAGCGAAGTATTAAGCTAACAGTTATTAGGATCTTGTAGGGATGCAGAATTACATTGCACCAATATGCGCGCCTTATTAATCATTATTTGTTTCTTTTCGTGCTCGACGGAACAACAGACCGGTAAAGTCGTCAAAGTTGTTGACGGCGATACGTTCGACCTGATGTCCGACAAAAAGATACGGATCCGGATGTTTGGGATCGATTCACCTGAACGCGGACAATCTTTTAGTGTTAAAGCAAAGGAATTCACGGCAGGACTTATCGCGGGAAAAGAGATTACTGTCACGATTATTAACAAGGACCGATACGGGAGATTTGTTTGTGATGTCTATCTCGATAATGGTACGTCTGTGAATGCGGAAATTGTAAAAGCTGGGTACGCATGGCACTTTACGCGTTACAGCAATGATGATGAGCTCGTACGACTACAGGAAGAGGCACGCGCAAGTAAAAGAGGATTGTGGCAGGACTCCAATCCAGTTCCGCCATGGGAATTCAGGAGAAGGTGAGGGTTTGAAGTACAATGACGTAATTCGTTATCTTGCATGCCATGAGTTTCAAGAAGATCCTTCGCTTCATCGCAATTTTTTTTATTGTAGTTATAGGATTGATTGGTTTGTTTTTTGTCGTCGCAGTTGTTCCGATTGACCGCAGCATTGACAGGACTGAACTCTTAACTGCTATGACCAACGAAATGGATACACTACCGGAAGTTCCGACGGCGGGAGGAAGCTTCATGGTGGGCCATGCGAAAGAAAATCTAACTCCGCCACATCCCACAGCCACGGCGGGGTATGGCAAACGGATAGGGAAATTATATGAATCTGTTCATGATTCCATATACGTCCGCACGCTTATTTTCGACAATGGCATTAACCGTGTAGCTATAGTTAGTGCTGATCTTTTGATCATTCCACCGACAGTAACCGCGTTATTGGAAAAGGAACTTCCTGAGATCGGATTCACTTTAGACAACACTTATCTCGGTGCTATTCATACGCACAACAGTATAGGGAATTGGGGAAAAGGCGCAACGACCTTCTTATACGGCCCCTATAACGATTCGATCGTACACTTTATCGCCGACAAGATAAAAAGCAGTATCCTAAGAGCTTCGCAGAACTTAAAGCCGGCAACCCTGAAGGGCGGAACAATACCGTTGGATGAAATTGTTCAAAATCGTATGATAGATAACGGGCCGGTCGATTCGTTGCTTCGTGTTATTGAAATTCACCACAGCGACAGCAGCAAATTGTTGTTGATGAGCTTCACCGCTCACGCTACCTGTCTATTTGCTCGCGATCTTGTTCTTTCACGGGATTATCCCGGCAAATTAGTAGACACCATTGAAAAGCAGGGATATGATTTTGTGATGTTTATGGCCGGCGCAGTTGGAAGCCATGCGGGAAAAGTTCCGGAACAAGGATGGAGTTGTGTCGACGTAATGTCTGAAGAAGTTGCAAAAGGTTTTTTATCGAACCGCGATCGACTTTTTTGTGTGAATGATTCTACGTTGGTAATGCACAGAGTGCCGCTGTTGCTTGGGGAAACACAGGTAAAAGTACTGAAAAATTGGCGTCTTCGTCCATGGACGTTTGATTTGGCTTTCGGAGATTATCCTGAATTTCTTACTGTCTTGAGAGTGGGAAATATTGTGATGCTCGGTGCGCCGTGTGACTTCTCGGGAGAATTCAATCGATCTATTGATTCGCTGGCTTTGCGTCACGGCTTGCATGCTATGGTGACCAGCTTTAACGGGGGATATATTGGTTATGTCACACCAGGTAAGTACTACGATGTAGATCATCATGAGACGCAACTAATGAATTGGTATGGTCCTGGTAATGGCGAGTATATCGAAGAGTGTATGGAAAGGCTTATGTTGACGGTTGTCCGTTAATCGTTAATTGTTGTTCGTGGGTGTGTGCAGGGGAGTGGGTGAATATCGAACGCCGAATGTCCAATGTCGAATGTCGAAAGAAATACATTGCGGAAACTTTGAGTTTTTGCGTCTCTGCGGTAAAACATGCCCTCACTCACACACTTAAATATCTATTTCCATTTATGAAGAAACAAATAATTACGACTCTTGCTGTACTGACGTTGCTGGCAGCCTGTCAGAAGAAAGAAGCAGCAACTGAAACCACCACGGACACAACAATTTTTCGCCTTGACTGGGAGGCGATGAGCACCATGTTAATCAGAAGGATGAATATTGAACCTGGTGAAAAGATTTTGATCGTAGCAAGTCCGGGCAGGTTTGACGCAATGATTCCGCTGCTTAAAGAAAAGATAGAAACCTCCAAAGGTGAATATCTGGGAACGATAAGTGTAGACACAGGGAATTGGCCGGAAGAATGGAAATCCGAATTTGTTAATGAGACAGCGAACATGTCGGTTGAGGCAATGGCTGAACATTTTAAAGGTGTAGATCTCGCGATCATGATGCCTGGAGCAACTGTTACACATGCTCCTTATGCCGCGATGCAGAAAGTCCTTCAAAAAGGATCGGGCAGAACTATCCACTATCACTGGGCAGGAGCGTATAGCCTCGACGGTGCTTTGTTGCCTGTGAGTGAGGAGATGGACAAAGTATATCAGCATGCTTTACTAAACACCGACTATCGAATGATATCCGGGCTTCACCAGTTTTTCGAGGAAGCAACACGCAAGAGTGAGATACACGTAACGACGCCGCTGGGTACCGATATAAGATTTTCCATAGGCGACCGCCCTCTCACAAAGCAAGATGGCGATGCGTCAAAAGGGCGGACCACTTACGCCAAAAATCTGATTGATCGTGAAATCGAACTACCAGCTGGCGCTGTTCGCGTGGCTCCCGTCGAAGAAACTGTCAACGGAGTAATTGCATTTCCCGATGCTGAATGGGCTGGTAAAGATGTAAAGGGATTGATGTTAACAATCAAAAAAGGAAAGATCGTTGATATTAAAGCGAAATCCGGCCTTGACGCGGTAAAAGAGGAACTGCGCGTCGCTGGATCTGCGGGCGAATGGTTTCGCGAGTTCGCACTCGGTTTTAATCCATTGTTGGCCATTCCGCGAATCGGTCCCAGGTGGATACCCTATTATGGTTACGGCGCCGGCGTGGTAAGGCTATCATTAGGCGATAACTCGGAACTGGGTGGCAAAGTAACGGGAGGTTATGTAAGATGGAATTTCTTCACGGACGCAACGGTCAGCATAGGCGAGATGAGGATTGTGGTCAATGGCAGAATGCGTTAATATAGCATAGAGGTCACTAAATAAATAACGAATGGATGTTACGCTTGAAAACAAGGATCTGATTACTAAAGTACATTCAAAAGGTGCGGAACTTTTCAGTGTGTTTAATCGCAATACCGGACTGGAATACCTATGGAGTGCCGACCCTGCATTTTGGGGAAAGACATCGCCGGTTCTTTTCCCGATAGTTGGAACCTTAAGAGACGACAAATTTATTTTCCATGGAGATAGTTATGCACTATCGCGGCATGGCTTTGCAAGAGATGCATCCTTTGAAATAATCAAGCGTGATAGTGACAAAGTGCGTTTCACGCTAAAAAGTGATGAGACTTCTTTGAAAAAGTACCCATTCAACTTCTCGCTTGCGATAATGTATTCGTTGCAAGACAATTTTCTGCAGGTCGAATACGTAGTTGAGAACACTGGTAAGGAGGACATGTTCTTCTCGCTAGGTGCTCATCCCGCCTTTAGAGTTCCGTTGGTTGAAGGAACGGATTATGAGGATTATTATTTGGAATTCAATAAGAAAGAAACGGCGCCAAGGTGGCCGATCAGTGCGAAAGGACTCATCGAACAAAAGTCCATTCCTTTTTTTGATCATTCTGACCGTATTGATCTCAGCAAGAAACTATTCCTTGAGGATGCAATCGTTTTAAAGCATTTAAATTCGAATCGTATCTCGCTGAAATCAGCTGGGCACTCACATGGCCTCGACTTTTACTTTGATGGATTTCCCTATATCGGACTTTGGGCAGCTCCCAATGCCGACTTCGTTTGCATTGAACCCTGGTGTGGGATCGCCGACTCAGTCAGTCACGATCAGGACCTTACAACCAAAGAAGGTATTGAAAAGGTTGGTCCGAAGTCGTCATGGTCACGTATGTGGAAAGTAGGGTTTTTTTAGATGAGGGATTTTTTTAACATACCCGATCCAGCTGACTTCTTCATTCAATAATTTTCCCCTTATTTATACCGTGAACAACGCAAGACATTACTTTGCCGGAATAGCTGCTTTTATCATCTGGGGATTCTTTGCACTTCCGTTGCGTGCAATAAGCGATTATTCCACAGGAGCAATACTTTATTTCAGGATCTTTTTTTCGTGCGTCGTATTGCTTGTAATCATTTTCGGTTTCAAGAGAGCGGACTTGAAAAAAGATCTTGCTGTGTTGAGGAGTCTTTCACCGTCAGATCGAAAAACCACGATCCTGCTCACCATGGCAGGAGGAGCACTGCTCATTGTTAACTGGTTAACATTCATTTATATCGTCAATAATATAAATATTAAGACGGCATCCTTTGCTTATATGATATGTCCGGTCATAACGGCACTGCTTGGTTACTTTATGCTCAAGGAAAAGTTGACAAGCTTGCAATGGACGGCGGTAGCATTGTGTGCTATTAGTTGCATCTTGATGGGTCTAAACTCAAGTCTCGAGCTTGGATACAGTTTTCTCACCGCTTTTACTTATGCACTTTACCTTGTCTCACAACGCCGAAACCAGGGATTCGACAGGATGATCATGCTGGGAGTACAGGTATTGTTTTCGTTCGTGATCCTGAACTTCTTTTTCAGCGCACTTGTAAAAGAGCTTCCTGTGAGCGGACGATTTTACAGCGTGACCTTTCTGATCGCTGTGCTGTTTACGGTACTTCCTCTGTTTCTGAACCTTTTTGCGCTCAACAAAATAAATTCTGCAACCATTGGCATCCTGCTATACCTGAACCCGATCTTCAACTTTTCCATCGCCTTTATCGTGTTCAAGGAGAAAATCAACACAATACAGATCATTAGTTATTCGATTATTGTAATTGCCCTCATCCTTTTCAATTATCCGGTATTCAAGAAGGTCAGAGGTGCAATGGTAGAAAAATTCACCTGACCCATTGAGCACTCAATTGAACACAACACTGGACACAATTCTCGGGATCGATTATCCGATCATCGTGGCACCTATGTTCCTGATCTCAAACACAAAAATGATAAAGGCTGCGTTGTCGGCTGGTGTCACGGCAGCATTTCCCGCGTTGAACTACAGAACAGATGAAGACCTGGTGAAAGCTTTGAATGAGATTAAGGCCTTTTCATCGAAACCATTCGGAGTAAATCTCATAGTCAATAAGTCGAATCCGAAATACAAACCGCAGCTGAACATACTGCTGGAACATCGACCGGCATACATTATTACGTCGTTGGGAAGTCCACGTGAGGTTATTGAAAAATGTCAGCCGCTAGGCATCAAAGTTTTTTGTGATGTGGTTGATCTGAAGTATGCAAAGAAGGTTGAAGATCTTGGAGGAGACGCGTTGATTGCTGTTAACAACAGGGCAGGGGGTCACGCGGGACACCTTTCACCAAGGGATCTTATAACGCAACTTACTGAGAACTGCAGTGTGCCTGTTATTTCAGCAGGCGGTATTGGCAAAGGGACGCAATTGAAGGAAGCAATGGACTGGGGTGCAGCGGGTGCATCCATCGGTACGATCTTTATTGCGTGTGAAGAATCTGATATTTCTCCTGAGTACAAGCAAGCAATGATCGAGTATGGCGAAAGTGACATTGTGATGACAACAAAACTATCAGGCTCACCGCTCACGGTTATCAATACACCTTATGTCCAGCAGCTCGGAACAAAAGCCACCGTGCTTGAATGGATATTGAATAACAACAAGACGTTGAAAAAGTATGCGAAGATGTTACTGGCGTTGCGTGGAATGAAAAAGGTGGAACGCGCTGCCTTTAACGCGACGTACAAGACTCTTTGGTGTGCCGGGCCTTCGATAGAGCATGTAACTTGCATTCAGCCGATAGCAAGTATTATTAAGACGCTTGTAGATGAATTCAATCTAAGCAAGTCTGAATCAGGTAATAGAAGGATTGCGCAATGAAAGCAGTATCAATCAGTGAGATAAAAAAAGAGTTGACAAACCTCGATGGCAAAACCTTACAGGAAATTTGCTTGCGGTTGGCAAAATACAAATTGGAGAACAAAGAGCTGCTTACTTATCTGCTATTTGAAGCCCACGATGAATCCTCTTATATAAGCCTGGTAAAAGAGGAAATTGATCAACTCTTTGCTGCATTACCACAAGGCAACGTTTACTACATAAAAAAAAGTCTGAGAAAAATACTTCGACTCACAAACAGGCAAGTAAAGTATTCTGGCCAGGCAGCGACCGAAGTTGAAATCCGTATTTATTTTTGCTCCAGGATAATTTCAGCCGGCATTCCGTTGCAGAAGAGCCAGGTGCTCACCAATCTCTTTGAGCAACAGTTAAAGAAGATCGAAACCGTGATCGCAAAACTTCCCGAGGATCTTCAATACGACTATCACCGTGATTTTGAATCGTTGAAGACAAAGTAAGAAATTTGCATCTACCGGGGATTTGCTTTTATTGCATTGCCAACCAAAATCCATTGACGCATGAACGAGAAAGCTCACTGGGACAAAATCGCCACCAGATACAATGAAGAGATCTTCGATGTTTTCAAAAGTGACCGTGACAAAAGATTGGCTCACTAT
>DATHIE010000135.1:0-2499 GCA_035316905.1 Chryseolinea sp.
TAGGGGACTTAGGGGTCACCCTCCTACCCACACACACGGTTAACTTTTAACGATTAACTATTAACGTTTCTTCAGCATAGGAAACATTCGGCGTAGGTCCGCTTCGTTGGGTTGATTTCCGTACTCGCAGATCTCGAATGCTTCGGCATGCTGGACCTGAGTTGCGTATTCCTTTCCATACCACTTCTCCAATGAAGTTCTTACTTCAGGTGTGATTCTAACTGCACGGTTAGTGGACAGCCATTGCTCGCGCTTGGAGACGTCTGTAGGGACCTGGTCGAGGTAGCCACCGATCCAAGGCAACCATTCGTAAACTTGTGATGTGTGGGCATCCAGGGCATGAATCTTTTGAGCAAACACAGTGCTTATGTCAACCGCGATATCTGGTCGGAAGGGATTAGGTCGCTGGAAAAAATCCTGGAAGTAAAGAAAGGTGGGGTTCTTCTTTAAAGGTGGAGTGTCTGAAGCCACGTTGGGAACTGCCACCATATAAGCCGCATCCTGAACGAGAACACCAGTATATCTGTGATCCGGATGGTAATCGTTGGGGCGAGGTGCTATTACAATATCAGCGTTCCATTCACGGATCTTCCGGATTACTTGCAAACGAACCTGCAATGTCGGAAGTAATTCTCCATCGTGATTGTCCAGCACGTCGTATTCAACGCCGTAACGCTTTCCCGCTTCTTTCGCTTCAGCAAACCGGCGCTTGGCCAACATTCCACCGCCTTCCGACTGATGTCCGGCATCACCGTTGGTAACTGACACAAACTTTACGGCATAACCGAGTTTCGCGAAGAGAATAGCAGTACCGCCACCGTCCTGGTCACAGTCGTCGGGATGTGCTCCGATCATTATAATACGAATGGGAGTTGTCTGCGCCCGTGCGCCAAAGCACATGGCAACCAGTAAGGCAATGAAATAGAACTTTTTCATAATGAGGTCCGATGTAGTTGGTTTGATGCCGATGAAAGTATGATTTTCCACGGAAAACTACTACGACAATGGATAAAACTAGGCGAGCTACAAATTAATTATCGCGATAAGACCTTCCTGATAATGTCCTCTGTCCTTATCGATAACCTGGATTTTGAAAAGGTGCAGGTTCACAATGTCCACGACGAACCACAAAGCGCACGACGTATTTTTGGAAGTCGACATAGTGAACTTTGTGGCTCCTTTGTGATGCGCCACCGCTATAGCTTTAGCGCACGCGGTCGTCGTGACCCTGCATTTAGAGCTCTTGGCTCACCTGCGCTGCTAGCAATACCCTTAATCCATGGATTCCAGGCAAGGAAATCATCTTGAATATTAGCGGGAATTGTGTTTACATTTAGTATGACCACACTTGTTATGAACCTTCAAGTTTTAAAGGGCACCTGCCTTATCACCGCTCTCATTGTTTGCCTTGGAACAACATATGGCCAAAAGAAGGTTGACCTCGAGGTTAAGCGAACGGCAGACTTTGAACTGACAGGTGATGGGCTCTCCGCTCCTTGGGGAAAAGCCGAATGGATAACTATAACAAAACGGAAAGGTGCTGCCACCTACCAAACAAAAGCAAAGCTGCTCTATTCCGATACAGGTATATACGGAATGTTTGACTGTTCCGACAAGAAAATAACTGCAACGGTAAGGGAGGATTTCGCGGACTTATGGAAAGAAGACGTGGTGGAGATCTTTTTTTGGACTGATGAATCAACTCCGTTGTATTTTGAATACGAACTTTCACCACTCAACTACGAGCTGCCCATACTTGTGCCGAATTTCGGAGGAGATTTCTTTGGTTGGAAGCCCTGGCACTACGATGATGTAGCGCGAAAGACCCGTCATGCAACAAAGGTGATCAAAGATGACAAGGGCAATGTTACATCATGGGTGGGTGAGTTCTTTATCCCGTATGCACTGTTAAAGCCGCTGCAAAATGTTCCGCCAAAATCAGGAACCACATGGCGCGTTAATTTTTACCGCATTGATTACGACGAAGGCCATTCGTCCTGGACATGGCAACCGGTCGAAACAAACTTCCACGACTTCCAACGCTTTGGTACCATTCGATTTGAATAGATCACCAACGCGGCCTGATGCCTGGCGCGAAAGGGAACTCAAGGCTTTTATAATACTCGAGCGTCTTGTCGGGTTTTTCGAGACCAGTTGGGATCTCTTTCCCAGAAAACGTCTGGAAGTACAGCACACAGGCATTTCGCCACCATATCGCTTCCTTATACTGAACAGCTAACAAATTCCTTACTTGTCTGAAACGATCGTCATCGATCTTACCTTGTAAAGAATTCCACGCTCCTTGCATTTTACGAACGTCGTCAGCGCCCTTGTAATATCTATGGCATAGTTCCTCCCAAAGGGTTTTGCCTGATTTCATTTTATGATCCCATCGCACGTGATGGAACCAAAGCAAGTACTCCTCGGGACAATCTTCCACTCTTTCATACATTCTTTGTACTTCAGGATTATACTGACCCATCGCATTGCTCCCCTTTG
>DATHIE010000136.1:0-9203 GCA_035316905.1 Chryseolinea sp.
CGAAGAATACTCCGCTGGAATCGCTGTTCCATATTGGGGCCCGTTCGCCCAGCAGATAAGGAAGAAAAATCAGGCCATCAGCCCCCGCTTTGGTATTATCCAGCTCACTTAATACTTCGGAATATCTGTCAGGTGAATCGAGTTTTTGTTTAAGAAAGCTTTCTATATACCATTTCAAGGCCACACCGCCGTTATTGATAGGGCCTCCGGATATATACAGATCCGGAAAGAGGCAATAGTTAAAAGTCATTGCCTTGTGATTGTAGGTCGGCTTCGAATTGGCCACTCTGATCGCTCCACTGGTGCCGATCGTAAGAGCCGCCACTCCTGGCTCGATTGCGCAGCTTCCTATGTTAGCCATGCAGCCGTCGCTGCCGCCAATAAGAAACGGGACATTAGCTACTGTCTTAAGGATATCGACTTTAACACCCTGCCTGACATGATCGACAGGTACAGGGCTGCTAAGCATGTCCTCCCTGATCGCACAAAGTTTAATTGATAAGGGATTCCAGTTGAGTTTTACGATATCAAAAAGGCCCGTAGCCGAAGCGATAGAATGATCGACCTCATACGCACCAAACAGTTTGAACCAGACAAGTTCTTTGATTGAAATGAATTTGTATACTTGTTTGAATAGGTCTTCCTTGTTTTCTCTCAGCCAGATGATTTTGCAAATAGGCGCCATAGCGTGAATTGGCGTACCGCTCTTTTCATAGATCGTGTCACCGTCATCCGAATCTTTGATCTGTTTCGCGATTGAAGAACTCCTGTTATCAGCCCACGTTATCATATTCATCAATGGATCCCCATTCTTATCGACGGGAATAAGACTATGCATCGCACTGCTTAATGCAATTGCAGTGGGTTCGGCCTTCAACGCTGTGACTGTACGTTGAATACATTTAATAAACGCCTGCCAGATCAGTTCGGGTGCTTGTTCACTATAGTTTGGTTCCGGATGGAGGGTAGGATAGGAAACCTGTTCTGTATGAACAGCATCACCGGAGGTGTTAACTGCCACGGCTTTGGTACTGCCTGTACCGATGTCAATTCCTATGATGTACTTCATTCGTGTAATTGGAACGTCAAGATATATAATAATAAAAACAAAAAGGGCACCTGGTTTCAGATGCCCTTCGGTTTAGGTTAGGTAGAGGTATTATTGATGAGCTGCCTCCATCTCTCTTCTGCGTTTTGCGTCGAGGGAAAATTTCCCTGCGCCGAACACCATAAAGACGACCAAGCCAACCAAGACGACTATTGAAGCCCAAAGCTCCATATGCTGGCCAATGGAAAGGAATCCTTTAGGATAATTGACCATAAAGACCGCACCAATGAGAATGGGTAATTGTAATGCACAAATAATTCTTGTAAAAAGTCCGAATGCAAGTAGAGGTCCGCCGAGGATGTGCGCAAAGACAACATAATGTGAAATCGTCATTCCCGCAAAGTAAACATTGATTCCCGAGGTGGTCATTTCGAATTCATCCATGTGCGTTACAAAGGAAAGGCCTTTGTAAGTAAGAAAGAACCCCAGAGCGATCCTGAAAATGTCAAGAAACCCAGGCCGATGACTATTACCCCACCGTTCAACATCGGTAATAACACTCATAAACTAAGCGTTTTGTTGAATACAAAGTTTACAAAACTCTCAAACCAAAATCAAGGGTTTTTTGATGTATTCCAGATGCGTATGATCCAATATATTGGAAACGCAATAATTCCGAAGAAAACGAATAATAGTATCCACATCAGCTGTTCAATGCTCTCCATTTTTTTGTTTGTCGCAACGTGCACTATGTAGAAAATTAATAACGCGAGCGATAACAGCGATGCCAGAATGATAGGTACAACAAAGGAGGAGATACCCAAAAGGATATCGGCGGGTTCAGGATCGGAATGCTCACTCGTTGCAACGATGTTGATGATGAATCCGAATACCTGAAAGAGTATAATTGGGAAAAAGACAAATGGAAGGAAAGTAAAAAGTCCAAGGACGATATTTTGAGTTCTGTTGATTTCCATGGGATTGCGAATTGGAGATTTGGTGAAAACGTTAATTAACTCAAAAAAAAACTGCCCAAACCAGGGCAGTTTCATTAATTCCGTATTGCTGGTCTTTTAATACTCGGTATTTCTATTGCGGTTGAATCCTCCGCTGCTACCGCCTCTATAACCTCCACCGCCGCCGCTCCGTGGCGCATCTGATTTTGGTCTTGCCTCGTTTACTACCAAAGTTTTGCCCATAAAGTTGAATCCATTAAGACTCGTGATAGCCTGACGGGCTGCTGATTCATCGGTCATTTCAACAAAACCGAAACCACGGCTGCGCTGTGTTACTTTGTCCATTATGATTTTGGCGGAAGACACTTCGCCATACTCTTCGAATAATCCCTTCAATTCCGGGTCGGATGCCTTAAAAGGGATGTTGGCAACGTAAATGTTCATTGTTCAAAATAGTAAATGAGAAAATTAGTTTACGTCAACTGACAAACTTTGGCTGAAACGACTGCTCGCACTAAGGAGAGAGGGTCTTAGTTAAAGGACGGCAATTAACATTTAAAAGTAATAAGAAATTTTGATTAATGGAAAGCCATGAAATTTCGCCGTTCCATCGAAAATTTCAACGTAGATTCAAATAGCGCACATTTGCAATGCCCTCTACCCCACAGGGTACCCGAAAACCGTTAATAGGTGATTAGCTTAGCCACCTTCAGGTGTGGAAATTAATCTGCACTATCAAGCGTTGCGATTCAGTCTTGAATGGCCTTTACCGTGTTCATTCGGCATTTAGTAAGCTCGGTCGATCGCGCCTGATCCGTAGATCTTCTTATTTGCGGTCTTTGTGTTACCCTTGTGTTTAACGTTACCACTTCCCAAAACAAGGGCTTCCAGGTTATCGGTTACATTCAACTGACAAGACCCGGATCCCGTTACTTTTACCTTAGCCTTTTCAAGCGCACAGTTGAATCCATTTATACTTCCAGAACCACTTACTACACCTTCAATAAGTGAAGCATAGCCCCGCAGTGTCATGGTTCCGCTGCCACTCACCTCAGCTTTGATCGTGTTACCCTTAAGATCAACATCCATATTTCCGTTGCCGGATACCCCCAGCGTTATAAAATCAGTTGCAATGGAGTTTTCAGAAACAATTTTCCCGCCGCCATTTACCTGTAATTCGTTTATGCTTTTCACACTTACATATAACTTCATTGCTGGATTTACCTTGATGTCATCAATCTTGGCCCAAATGCTCTTGTTTGAATTGTCCGGCTTGCGCTCAACGTTAACCATCAGGATCCCGTTTTCAACTTTTATTTCAGTGACTGCGAAGATTTCTGTCAACGCGTCAACAGTTACCTCTTGCTTATTTGTCTGCTTGAGATAAACAGTGTAGTTGGAGTTTACATAGATCCCTTTGAATTCGGGTAGTTCAATCACTTTTTTTGTGGTTTGAGCAAATGTGCTGAATGTGGTGACAAGTAAGACGACTAGTAGAACTCTGGTTTTCATGGAATTAAGTATTATTTTCCATCAAAATAACTTCGGGTTCCTGGAATAAGGAAACCATCCCGACGATTAAAACCGTAGCTGGTCGGACGCACTGATCAGTAAATTCTCAATTCCGCGTCAAACATTACTTGCCCTTTCGAAATATGCTCCGGAAAATGAGGATAAACGCTATTCCGCCTATACACATTACTACTACAATTTCTGGTGTGATCTGGTCTATAGCGTGCATGTAATGCTGCGTTTAGAAACTTATTCGCAGCTGAAATTTAACATCGTTTTTGATATTAGTGTTGATAGCGTCCAGTCCGGACCCGATTTTTTCTTCGTCCGGAAATCGCGTAGATGCAAATCTTAGCCAAAGACTGATTAGTCGATTTACTTTGTATTCCACCAAAAGCATCTTTCTCGTTGCCACGCCTGAGTAAGCGGGCATAGAATACGCGAGCCAAACGTCATTCTCGTACACGTATTGGCGGTTGTCATAATCATCAGTATCGGTAATTGCATAACGCGCGGTTATTTGAATTTTGCCAATATCAGCGCTAATGTCCTGAAGTAACGCCATTCCGCGACTGGTGTGACCGTTAAAAGTATAGGTGCTAAACTGGGCCCGCGTTTTCATTCTTAGTTTTTGTCTATGACCATATTCCAGGCCTATCCAATAATTAAACTTCTGGCCTTGATCTGTAAGAAACGTAACCTTGTTTTCCCCGGTATTTCTCGCTCTTGACTCTTCCCGGGCTTGTACAAACATCATTATCTTCCTACTTGGTTGATAACTAAACCGCAATAACCATTCGTGCCCATGTGAAGGGGAATATCCCCGATATCTTAGCCAGGGAAACTCAAAAAAATCTACGTATCCCGATAATCCCAACTTCTGATTGATCCTATACCTCCAACCCCAGTAAATTCCTTTTTCGTTTTGAGTTATGCTGTTCTCTGCAAATGCATTTGAGTAGAACGAATAGAAGTTTCGTGCGAAGTTTCGGTAAAGTATCGCGATATCGAACTTCGTCGACAGCCCCAACAGTACTCCCGCAGTTAATGCATTTCCCCTCTTCAGTGATCGTGAAAACTCGCTAAAGAACGCTACGTTTTGAAACGTATAGTTTACATAGGCTCCAATGTTCTGTTGTGTCTTACCGGCAAAAGCAAATTGATTGTATGGTGCGCTTTCGCGGGTGACGTCAACATTAAATCTGACAATATTGTACATCAAACCGGCATCAAGCTGACGAGTTTTATATTGAAGAATTAGTGCTCCGTTTTGATCAATAACTGTTTTTCTTTTTGAAAGCTCCGAAACATTGCGATGGAGGCCTGATGACTGAAAAGACGACACAACGGTTTCGCTAAGCGTATCTATTTCAAGATTTGCATCTCGCTTTGCTCTCGAATAAAACCCGGTTATGTATACCTTAGGCGTTACTTCTATGGTGGCAGCGGCTCCTCGCAGGTAGCCACCTTCATTAACGGATGTGTATGGCATCAATCCAATATTGCTTCTTCTGCTTGTGAGGATCGTTTCGCTTCCTTTTCCGGTTCCGAATCCACCACCTAGCATAATTCCCTGAGCAAACTGGCTTTGAAAATCTCCGACGATCAGATTCTTCACTCTTCCTTTGTTTTGAATCTGAAAATGAAACGACAGATAGTCAAATCCATAATATCTGAGTCCCGGACTCCATGAAATGTTTTCTCCTGGATCTTTTTCTGCCGTAAAGCCGACGCTGTAGTCTCCTGGTGTGCTCGACCGAAACCTTAGGTAAATTTTGTCAGGAGATCCCCTGAACCTTTGTATAGAATCAGGTTTGTTCGTAAAACCGCTTCGCGACTGTATCGTCCGTTCGTATCGTATCATGAAATAGTTATCGCCTTCTTTCTTTACTCGTTCCAAAAACCCAGCGTCGAGCGTCGACGATGGATCTTTTACCTTCACCAATGGAGCTATTTTAAGTATAGTCTCTATGTCAAACAGCGGAACAGCCTGAAGCTCGTAGATCGAAAGCAGCTTGCCGTTTTTCTCTCTGTAGTCGAGAAAACTCGTGATCTGTTCTTCCTTAAGGATCTTTAGAAATCTCAATTCCTCGGACGAGACCTTGTTTAAGTCAAGCGGGTGCGAAAGAAGCTGCAGTATATTTTCATAAAGCTCCTCATAGTTTAGATCTTGATCCTGAAATCCATAAAGTTCATCGGCAATTCTGCTTGGGTCAATATCTGTTTTTGGAAAGTCCTGGGCGGCAGTGCTAAGGAATAAACAAACATAGACGAGAAGTTGGACCGTTCTCATTTTGTCTTGTTGTTTAGCTTATACGAAACTGATGCCTGGTGTCGAGAACCAATGCCTTGATTGTATTGGAAGGCATAGTCAATACTATATCGCGTGGGTTTGAAGCCGAATCCGAAGTAGCCTGTGTTGGGTTGAATGCGAATTCCTGTTCGGATAAAGAATTTTTTCAGGATCCGGTATTCAACGCCGGCCTTTACTGCTGGTTTGTGATCCAGGTCTTTTTCAATCTCCGCTGTAAGCGTTGCATCATCCGATGCTTTCACTAATACACCGACAATCAGTACGGTAGGTATTCGCTCTTGGTCAAGTTCTGATAATTTTGGCTGGTTTATATTAATGACATGAGCTCCCAGCACTAACCGTTTCGTCAACTCGGCAATTCCGCCAAAACTTGCGGTTAATACGGCCTTGCGACCAAATCCCTGAATGTTGTATTGAATGTAATTAACCTTTACGCCCAGCGAGGCCAACCCAAACGTGTTGCTGTATCCTAACGTAACAAGTTGTTCGTTGTAGAGATCATCACCGAAATGAAATAGACCCAGGCCGGCGACGCCGATTTTTACGGGAAAACTAAATGTTGCGGCAGCTTTGTTAAATGGTTTGAACGAAGGCTGAACATCGTACGTAAATGCTGCAACAATTGATGTCACTTTAGCAAGGCCTGCAACGTTATTAAAGGCAGACCACTCGTCGGTTAAAGCTGATGAGGAGTATGCCATGCCTGCAGCACGGCCACCCATGAGTGTTGACGAACTCTGAGCAAGCAATGAATATTGCCATGATAATATCATGACACACAACAGTATGTAATACACAACGGTGAGAATTATTATTTTTAAGTTAAGAAAATGCTGAGATGATTGTCAAGTTAATTGCATGTCTTTTGTTATTTGTTCCGTTACATGCTCAACAGAAAAGTAGAGTTTTATACAGCAATGGAAAAATACGAGCAGAGGGAATAAAAAATGAAACTCAAAAAGTAGGAGAGTGGAAATATTTTTATCCCGACGGCACGCGTATGGCCATTGAGAATTATAGAGATGGAAAATTGGATGGTGATGTAACCTATTTTTATCCTACTGGTTCAATTCAGGGAATAGAACATTGGGAGATGGGTGATCTTACTGATTCAGCCAGGTATTATCATCCTGATGGAAAAATCGAAAGGTTAGGTCGTTACGAGAAAGGGCAGTACGACGGTCCATGGAAATATTTTCATCTCAATGGACAGGTAGAGCGGATACTTTATTATCGCAATGGTTTGCCGACTGGAGAAGTAAAGATTTTTGGTGAGCAGGGTAAATTGTTGCAGGCCGGTTCCTATTTACAAGGAAAAGAGGATGGCTACTGGGAATTCTATACGGAAGATGGTCAATTGAATTATTCCGGCCATTATAAAAATGGCGAGAGAGTCGGGGAGTGGTTTGAGTATGACCGGAAAGGCCGGAAGAAACCTTGGAAGTATAAGTAGCATCCAGTTATTCCTGACGGTAAGTAGTCAAAACTTGAGTGTTGTTTTATTGAGTGTTGAGTGTTTTTGAAACCGAATGTCTCCGATTGAAACACTCAACATTCAATATATCAACACTCAAGTATTTTCTGCTAAAATTCCTTTTTAATATGGAAGAAGAAACCGTCTTCGCCTTCTCCATTAAACGTGTATTCGAAACGGAATACGGCGTCGTAAGATGCGACGATGTCTACACCGGCGCCGACTCCGCTGATAAGCTTGTCAGATAGTCTGCTGCTGATTTCATAATTGGGATAGTTGCGTACGTATCCAACATCTGCATACGTCTTCAGGAAGATCGATAACGGAATATGGCGGAATTGCCGGATTGGGAGTAAGTTTAACGTGTAAGTCCTGGCAAAGATGCGCTTCTTCAGTGTAGTCTTGTTCAGCCCATAATAAGGTCCCTCTATAACGTATACCTCGTATCCCCTCACAAGTTGCTTTCGGTACCCCATTGCTCCATAATTAGCATAAGCTAAATCACGTGGTGTACTCCAGTATAGAACGCTGTTGTTTGAAAGAAAAAAATCATTTCCCAGACTAAAAAACTTCGTGTAAGTGGCATTCATGTCGAACTTGTTGACATCGTCGCTGCTGCTTAGCCCATATTTGGCAGCTCCGGCGGAGAGATAATATCCAACCAACGGATAGCCGACGTAGTCCCGACGATCTGATGTAAATTGATAAGAGAGGACGCCGTATTGCTGAGAGGTCTCGCCTTCGCCAAAATAATTCGGATTAAGAGAGGTGATCGTATCATATATAGAAGTGCTCCTGTATTCGATCTTTACGGCGTGTGAGGAATAAAAAGAGTTTCTAAAGGTGTACGTAAGCCCTCCGCCTCGAGTGTTTTTTAACACGTCTTCCGCCTCGAGGTATTCAAGCCTATGATCTAATGTTCTATATGCCAGATTTTTTGTCTCCGAAAAATCGAAATCGACAATAAGGCCGTGTTTTTGTTTCTTGTCGATGTAAGGGAAACGATATGATATTTCAAACCTGCGTGTGAAGCCGAATTGTGCAGTTAGTCTGAGTGTCTCATTGCGGCCCCTCATATTAAACTGATAGAGTCTTAATCCGTAATTTACGCGGCTGAAATCATGATTATAAGTTTGCCACCATTCATTAAAGTTCCTGTCAGCCAGTTCAAAGATTGGTGCAGGAAATGTGTACCACCTTTCGTTAAGATCGATCAATAAGTCAATTTGATCGGGTTGGAATTCAAGTATCCTGATTTCAACGGTATTAAAAAGCCTTGTATTTATAAGCTTTTTCTTATCCATATCAAGAATGATCGGAAGTTCTGTGCTGTAAACAACATCGCCGGTCTTTAATGTAAGCTCGCGCAACACTATCCGTTCCTTCGTTACTCTATTTCCTACAATGAATATGCGGTTGATGTGAATGAAGTGGCCGGTGGTGTCAGCTGCAACCCTCGATTTTGTCGGACGCTTTATTGAATCCAGGAGGGCATAGGGATTACCGGCAGCAAGGGTCTGTTGCAGTGAAAGGAATACAAAGAAGCTGAAGATAGTTGCCCGCATCACATAGTACCACAGCTCCATTGAGCACAACAGGTTTAATTATTATCCAATCATGAATTCGGTTGGTTCTCTTTTTTAAAAGATAACCACAAAATTACGACGCCTGCTATGACCAGTGGAATGCTTAATATTTGTCCCATATTCAATATCATACTCTCTTCAAAAGCTTCCTGATTTTCCTTTAGAAGCTCAAAGAAAAAGCGCAAACCAAAGCACCAGATCAAAAATATTCCCAACAACCTTCCGGGAGGCAGGTTTTCTTTTTGTCTATCCCATAACCAGTAAAGGAATATGAACAATATGACACATGAGATCGATTCATAAAGTTGCGCGG
>DATHIE010000137.1:0-13829 GCA_035316905.1 Chryseolinea sp.
TCCCATGGGGCGTAGTAGCGCCTTGCTTGGATTTAGGGTATCAGAACTTTCTTTTTTTCCGGAAGGTTCAGACTACCTTATGACCAAGCTTGCGCGACTGCAACCGATCAGAACTGCTGTCTGCGCCCTCCGCGCATCAGATGCACTATCAAGTAAACGCAAACGAGTCTCCCTGTGCTTCTCACGAATGAGTCCTGCTGATGCATTTGCATTCCCTCTGCGTTAAAATGCATTTCTTTTCTAATGTCAAAAGCTCCTTCTTCCAAGAAGCTCATAGTCTAAGTCAAACGTCATTTCAACCTTAACATAGCACTTAGTTACCGGGTTGTACGGACGGAAATACTATTTCAGAAGCAGCTCTTTTTTTGAATGGTTGAAGTTTCCAGTACGTGAGGCTTCTCCAGACCCATTCCATTGGTCCAAAACGATAGTAACGAAGCCAGATATGGCTAACTATGATCTGGAATATCCATACGCTTCCCACGATATAATACAGTTCATAACGCTGAAGCTCACCGTACAAGCCAAATCCCACGCCGTAGAAGATCAAGCCACAAATAAGAGACTGCATTAAGTAATTGGTAAAAGCCATTTGCCCTACTGGACGGACGAGCGCAAACAGCCAGTTAAACCAACCTGTTTTGTACAGCACCATTATCAAGCCGAAGAGACCAACAGAGCGGAATGTTCGTGGTATTTCATACAAAGTGAACGACGCATCTTTAGTATAATCAAAGAAGTTGAACTGCGTTTCAATAAGGGGCTTCAGTCTGAAGTACGACAATACAATACCAACGCCCAGGCCCACTATAGCGATTATCAAATAGGTCATCAAAGGATGATCACCCTGCATCAGGCCCATTTTGAAAAATGCCAGCCCCAGAAACATAAATATCAGGACATCCCAGGGATTGTAGTACATAAAATCCGTTTCCATCCAAACGCTGTCGTTGCTCAGACGCTCATAGAGTTCCGCGTATGATCCTTGTACGGCTTCAATAGTTTCCTTTGCTTTCTTCTGCTTCTTCTCAAGCTTTTGGTTGTTCTTAAAGCCGTTCATTTCTTCAAGCTGTCCTTTTTGCTTGTCATTCAGTTTTGTTTTGGTGGTATCGATTGCTGCGATCGCTTCCCCTTTTTCGATAGTCCTTTTACTCTGGTACAAGTCCCTGTTTTCACGGGCAGTCTGAAGCGCAAGGCAAACGATGGCAGCTATGATCAGGTGCGATGGCTTCATTCTTCTGAATGCAAAGAGTAATATTCCCAGAATTGCATAGTGATATAAGATATCTCCACTCCACAGCAACACAAATGCGTTGAAAAGTCCAAACAGCAAAAGCCAGAGTTGCCGTCTTAAGAATAATTCAGCTGGCATTATACCATTGACCCTCTTTTCCAGCCGGGTAGTGAATACTATCACTCCACACCCAAACAACATTGAAAACAAACCGCGCTGTGTACCTTCAAGAAATCCTTCAACGAAATACCAGATTTTAAAATTAATAGTGCCCAACTCCCCTGCGATCATCGGATTGGTTGCCTGGATGAATGGATACCCAAAGGAAGGAATGTTCATCATCAGTATACCTAACAGTGCAATGCCGCGAAGGCTATCGATGATCGTGATACGTTCTGATTCCGAGAGTGGCTCGAGCGGCGGTAGGACTGTTGACTGTTCCATATTATAGCCTTTTTTTGAAGCCGAACTTGTCGCCCACAAACCGTCAATCACTCAACTATCGGCTGCTGCAGAAATATAATAAACAAATATCTTTTGCATGACCTGGGCAAAAGAATTGTAAAGAAGATACCCTGATTCAGCCATGGTCCCTCCCCTGAAGTCAGTGATGAAATCAACCCAAATATTCCTTCACGTAAATGTGCCGGCCAGCAGCGGATGAGCTGGGTCGCGACTAGCCTGCTTTACTACGTTGAACAGTTTTCGACTTCGTGCGTGCCTGTTTGCTTTCGGCCGGTAGCGGAACGCATTGCGTTACATCAGGCGGAACTGCTTTATCCAGTACAATAACTTTTGGCTGTTCCGGCGCCGTTTTACTTGACGCTACCGGATTCCGATCGAAGAATCCAAAAGGCATCAGCGAAAATCCAATAGTATGTACATTCATCACCGGCCAGTCTTCAGGTCGTACAATGTGTGTAATTCCCATATTGTACCAAACAACCACATCCTTGCCTTCAATATTTTCGTTGTCGCTTACCATTTTAGGAAGCCCGTCATTTATTCCGCGTGTATTCGGATAGTCGCCAGCCGGGAAAGACTCCTTTTCCTTATAGGATGTTACCCAAAATTGACTTTCAAGGAAGTCCGCCATTTTACGTGGACCGGACCCAAGGGCCGCGAGTGGTGATCCATTGTGACCCGGCATAATCACGTAACTCTTCTGCTGTCCCAGGGAATTGACGGCTTTGGAGTCTGCGACCATCCAATGTCTGTTTGTTGATGCATTTACGTTACGTTGTCCCTCGGCTTCGTTCCTGATCAGGGACATTTGCCTCACAAATGCGTTGTTCCAGGGATTTTTTTCGCTGGGCGCTAGCGCTACCGTGTTCATTTCTTCAACAATGTTCTCTGTACCGTCAACATCGAGGTCGAGGCGGAATGAAAAGAAGTGCTGATGATTCACTGCCTCAACGTGTGGCGCTACCAATGTTCCATAGTAGATTCCGTTGTAGCTATCATCATCGCCGCCTGGCAGATCAGTGGTCCTGTTCACCGCTTTAATGCCGACGATGCCGGTGAGCTCGGCTTTCAGGTCGATCGTTCCATCCTCGCGAAATACCCACTTAAAGCCATAGTCATAGTTTCCGATTTTGGTGAAATACTTAACAACAAGGTTACGCGCATCGTGAGTAAACTTACCATGACGAGTGATCGGGCCTGGATTTTCTTCAAAGATGGCAATCATGCTGTCGATCTTCGTTGGCTTTCCCTTTTCGTCGTGAAAGAATCCCGGGAGGAACGTCGAATTTTCGGGCACATCTGATCCTGCTTTCAATCCATTCATGGACTTGGGCCACATTTGCCCCATTCGATATGCACCACCATCAAAATAATTCCATGCTGAATGTGTTAGGTCTGTTGATCCATAGGGAACATACATTTCTGCTAAAGAGGCTCTATACAACACAGGGCGCATCACTCCGTGATCATTGTACTTTGCGTCATATATCACTAATCCTTCCCGATTGTGAACGGCTACCCTAAATGACCATGTCTTACCAGTGACCTGAAAACCGTCTACCGTATACGTTGTCCCTTCCGGTTGCGTTATCTTCATTGGTTTTGTCTCAGGCAATAGAACTTGCGCAGCGTCTGAATCAAGATATCCAATGTCTTCTGGTTTAAAGAATCCCTTACCTCCATCATCCAGCACCTTTAGTACTTTCTGGTCCGTGAGATCTACATAAGCCACTAAACCGTGCACCTGCATTTCTTTGTATTTTTTATTCTTGTACTGCGGCGTACAAATCAGTTCGCGATGATCCGGTGGAGCGATGCCCATATCGCCGGCAAAAACGTTGGATACATTCACGGAATCCGGATGTATTGCTCTCGCCTTTAGACCGGCAAGCCACGCAGGGTTCTTTTTGAGTATTTCATCCGTAACGGAATCTTTCAGGAAAGCACCGGGTGTTACTCCCGGCACATTATAAAAGGAGAGCGATTTCTTTCCAATGAGATCAATAACGGATTCATACGTTTTGTTGGTGCTGCGATCATAGACCGATACAATTGCTTCCCGACGGAAGGGGTCGCCTGTTTTATACTTTAGCATTTCCGCTTTTGGCGGTTCATTGAGATTAATAAGATAGAATCGATAAGCAGTATCGATCTTGCTTTCATCCAGCAGAATCTGTCTTGCCAGTTTTATTTCATTTGTATCCAGCGGATTAAGTGGATGAGGTGTGAGCTGTTGGTCTATCGCCATATCATTCGTTGAAGGCTTATTCGTGCAACTGTACGTCAGGAGAATGCAAGCGATCAGCACGCAGAATGCGATAGGCAGATGCTTCGGGTTTTTCATTATTGCGGATATTAGGTTTCAGTTGATCACAAGGTTGCAAACCCAAAAACACCTTCAACTCTGATAACCTCGTGTGATGGCACCGACCCACACAACTCACTTGCCCTCTGGTTCGATGCGGATGCTGAAGGTAATTATTAAATCCCTTATCGACAATTCCGCAACGCGATAGAAAGTCCTTTGGATTAATCTTCAGCATTCGGCTTTTTGGTATCGATTGCAAAACAACGGCGTGGCAGGATGCCGGAGACGAACCCGATAATATTAAATCCGAAAATCTAAAGGCGCGTACCTAATCAAACCTTAATAAACACCGCCGATGCATTATGTCCCCCAAAACCGAATGTGTTGCTTAGGGCTACCCGAATGTCCTTTTTCACGGCAGCACCGGTCACAATGTTAAGACCAGTTGGGAGCGTTGGATCGATTTCTTTGGTGTTGATAGTAGGTGGAATCAAACCAGTCTCGATTGCCTTGATACAGATAATTGATTCAATGGCTCCCGCACCACCAAGCAAGTGACCCGTTGCCGATTTTGTGGCACTAATGAGAAGTTTATCCTTATGCGATCCGAAAAATTTGGAAACGGCTTTCATTTCGCTTTCATCACCGACTGGTGTTGATGTAGCGTGAGGGTTCAAATAGTCAACGTCTTCTGGTTTCAGTCCGCCGTCTTCCAGGGCCCACTTCATCCCCAGCAATGCTCCTGCTCCTTCGGGGTGTGTTGATGTAAGATGATATGCATCTGCAGACATTCCACCGCCGGCAACCTCCGCGTAAATTTTCGCACCACGTGCCTTTGCATGCTCATACTCTTCCAATATCAGGGCCGCTCCTCCTTCACCCATGACAAATCCATCGCGATTCATATCAAAGGGGCGGGAGGCTGTTGTTGGGTCATCGTTGCGGGTAGACAAAGCCTTTAGCGCTCCAAAGCCACCAATACCGGCTTCGTTCACAGCGGCTTCCGATCCACCAGTCACGATAATATCGGCTTTATTCCATCGGATGTAGTTCATAGCGTCTATGATCGCCGTTGTAGATGTGGCACAGGCGGATACTGTCGTAAAGTTCACTCCCATAAATCCATACTTTATGGATATCCAGCCTGATGCGATGTCAACAATTACTTTTGGAATGAAATAAGGATTAAATCTTGGCGTGCCGTCGCCTTTGGCAAACTCCATCACTTCCTTCTGAAAAGTATGAAAGCCGCCGTTGCCAGACCCCCAGATCACACCTACTCGAGTTTTATCGATCTTGTCTAAATCGAGTTTCGAATCTTTCCAAGCTTCATCAGAAGAAACCAAAGCGTATTGCGTGAATGGATCTATCTTTCTGATATCCTGTTTTTCAAAATAATTAAGAGGATCAAAATTCTTTACCTCGCAGGCAAACTTCGTTTTGAACTTAGTGGTATCGAACTTCGTGATAAGGGCCGCGCCGCTTTTTCCTGAAACAAGGTTGCTCCAAAACTCCGGAACCGAATTGCCTAGCGGGGCTACAGCGCCCAGGCCAGTTACAACTACTCTTCGTTGTTGCATAAATTATTTACTGATTTGTTTTAAGAGGTTTCGATTAAAACTCACCGCATTTTTCATCGCGGCGTCTGAAGATGATACGCGGGAGACGATGATCGCTCCTTCTATGGAACAGAAAAATAAGTTTGCGATCTCTTTTTCGTTGATTGAGCTCTTGAATTCGCCTTCTTTTTTTCCCATAGCCAGGAGCCCTGCGATACCGTCAATTGTCCGTTTGATTTCCGCTGCCACGGCTTTCTTCATAAAAACGTGCTGATCATCGGCTTCAACCGCATTGTTCATCAAAGGACATCCCCCGGGAATAGGGGAGCTAAACACGTACTGCGAATAAAAATCAAGGAGGGCGAGCAGTTTCTCTTTGGATGATTTGGCTTTTTCCATTTTCAGACGGGCAGCCTCCCGTACTCTTTCCATAGAGTAATAAAATACGGCGACGGCAATTTCCTCTTTGTTGTCAAAGTTGCCATACAAAGAACCTTTTGTAAGACCCGTGGCTTCTGTCAGATCATTCAAGGAAGTGCCGTTGTATCCTTTTGTATTAAAGAGCGGCGCAGTCTTGTCAATAATGAACTGTCGTGTAACCGTTGCTTTACCCATCCCCAAAAATAGGCAAAAATTCTGCCGAATTATACCGATCGGTATAATTATCCAGCAAAAAAACAGACCCGGAACCTATCCCGGGCCTGTCAACCCAAACTATAGAAAAATTAACCTACGTTTTTTATTGTCGATAGTAGAAGAAAGAGAGGGTCTTCTCTATGCAACGGTGCTCTAGGCAGCGATAATTTGATTGGCCAACGCCAGTTGAACCAGCTGCGCCGAATTTTTGGCTTCACTTTTCTTCAACAGATTCTTTCGGTGAGTTTCTACGGTGTGGTGACTGATGTTCAATTTTCCCGCAATCTCCTTAGTAGTAAGTCCCATAGATATCAGGGCCAGAACTTCTTTTTCCTTAAATGTGAATGGATACATGGTTTTAAGTTTAAAAGGTTTTTTTTGAAATACGACCTTTATGAACAAACCCGATCGAAGTAACCCATCCCTGATAAAGTTTTTTTTAACAATTGAGATTGTCCGACTGATACCGCACCCCAACTCAGTTATAAGTTATGAGTTGTGAGTTATGAGTTGGGGGATGGGGCATGGCGAGGGCGTGATTGCAGTTTCACCACTAACGTGCTCACACCCACACACTAACTCCCGCCTACCCCGATATTTATCGGGGGTGAGGGCGAGCAGGCATAACCCATAACTCATAACCCCCTACGACGCTTCACAGAACGTCACGTCCCTATTTTCAGTGAAAAATATTACCTTACCATTAACAGAAACTACGATGAATTCAGACCAAAGACCCCTGAGATGGGTTACTTATTTATTCTTTTTACATAAAGGCCGTTGCTGATGAACCAGGATGAGATAATACAGAAGATAAAAGCAGGGGGGCGTACGGAACTTGGCCTTATTTACGAAGAGTACCGGGAAGAATTCCTGCGATGGGTAGTGAAGGAATTTAAATGCTCATTGGATGACGGAAAGGATTTCTATCAACTTACGATCCTCATCTTTCATGACAATATCAAGCAAGGAAAGCTGGAGCACCTGGTAAGCAGCGTAAAAACCTATCTTTTCGGAATTGGAAAAAATATAGTGAAAGAAAATTTCAGAAAAGAAAAGCGATTTGTACCCGTCAGCAAGGAAAAGTGGCTGAAGGAAACCCTTATTGACGAACCTTCGGATAAAATCGATGACGCCGTATTTGAACGCGCAAGAAATGCGCTTGGCAAATTAGGTCAACCGTGCCAGCGATTAATAGAGTTATTCTATTATGAAAAAAAGAGCATTCCGGAAATAACACTTGAGTTGAATTACAAAAATCCGGAAACGGCCAAGAATCAAAAATGCAAGTGTATGGCGAGACTTCGAAAACTATTTGAACAAGAAAGCGAACAAAACACATTTACTATAAATCATGGATCACTCTGAAGCTGACATCGCCCTTGTCGAAAAATATTTTGATGCTGAGCTTAACGACGCTGAGTTGAAAAACTTTACGACGCGCTTGGAAAGCGACGAGCATTTTAAGCTGCTAGTAGAGCAGGAGAAAGCATTAATAGCCGCAATACGTTTTGATGGCGCCGCTTCAAACCTTCAATATCTTGAAGAGTTGGAAACAAAGCTTCAAAAGGAAACACCTCTCCGGATAAGTTCGGGCTCCAACAAATGGTATTATTATGCAGCAGCTGCCGCAGTCGGTATGACCATCCTGGTGACTGTGTTTATGAATTCTTTCAACGAGAATCCGGATCAACTCTTCCAGGCCTATTTTACTCCTTATCCAAATATGTTCGAGCCGACCGTTCGCAGCAACCAGTCTTCTGATTCGAAGAGAGCCGAAGCCTTTCAGGCTTATGAACAAGGTAATTATCAGAAGGCGGCAACATTATTCACAGATCTTCTGAAGGATAACAAAGATGCCGGCATGCTGCTGCTTCTTGGAAACTCCAACATGATGCTGGGGAACCTTGAAGAAGCAAAGGCGAATTTTATTACCTTAAACGACGACTTTGATGATCTCGATATGCAGGCAAAGTGGTACTTGAGTTTGTGTTATTTAAAGAACGGCGAAATGGATAAAGCTCAAGCGTTGTTGAAAGAGTTGGGCGATACTGAAATCTCCTATGCTACCAAAGCAAAGGAACTATTGGAAAAGGTAAACTAACCTACAATAAAAATAAACCCTAAAATCTACGTTTATGTCAGACAATGAATTCTATACTGGCGCTAAACCGCCTATTAATTTCACATTAAAGGTTATCGCCACCGACCTGCCCTTGAGTGATCCTGCGTTTAAGATGAAAATTGTATTCGACTTCGTGCCTACATTTAGCCAGGACGCGAGATCTGATGCTCCAAATTTCCACGGCAATAAAGTTTACAGAATAATGAACTTTATCACACAACGAGTGATAAAGAAGGTTATTGAATGGATCTATTATGATCGCGGCAATGAAGCAAACGCAAGGGCAAACGAATTGAAATTGCCACACAATTATCCAAACGCGATTGCCATTTACGACGAACGTCAGAAGATCAAAGCATCCTGCGAACAAGGTGACTTATCGTATCTTGACCACCGCGAAGAACGAGCCACTACAAAAGAGGGCGATTGCATTGAAGATATCGTAGGTGAGTTCTTTAATAGGCCAGACAGGCCGATATGGGAGAAGGAAAAGAGCGTAACTCGTGTTACCTACGAACAGTTAAGCCCTCCAGCTATAAGTGTTGATACCCGTACCGCCATCAACGGTGATAAACGACCTAAGTAGTTTTCCTGCGAATAACATAGAAAATCAGAATTGAAATGGCCAGCGCGATCGCCCCAAAGGAGATTAGCTGGCCATTTCTCTCTCGGAAGATCTGTTGGAGGTTTCCATAAGCCACTAGGGGCGCCCATACCTTTGGATCCGCCGTAAACTCATCCGATCGGTCGAGGTAATCAAGTTTGGCCTGTCTTAACGCGTCGTCGATGGTAATTCCCTCGAGAAGATGTCCATAAAAATCATCCATCAATACTGTTGACGCTTTATCGTTCACTTTCCAGAGGCTCATCAAAATATTTGCGCAGCCTGAATAAGTAAACGCGCTGGCCATACTGATCATACCCTCACCCTTGTATTCTCTTCCTAAACCAGATTCGCATGCGCTTAGTACTGCCATTAATGCCTTTAGTTTCAATCCATATAACTCGTAGTCATGCAACTCGCCGTCATCCAGAGAATCAAACCTGGACCGAAAGTACAAACTTGACGAAAAGCTGCGCTGAACATCTCCGCGTCCATGGATGGCTAAATGGATAATATCATATTGAGGAGAAAGCGCCTTGAAGTTTGCTTCCGTCGCCTCCGGACCTACAAGGAACTTTCCTTTTTTGAAACGTTTTTCCAAAGCCTCAAGCTCTTCTTCGGCGCCGATGATCTCCTCAAGTTCAGGATCCGGTGCTCGCAAACGTGCACCGCCGGTAAAACCGACCGCAAGCAAATTCGGACTCTTTATAAGTCTATCGTTCCTGCGCATTAGCATCACCGATGAATAAGAATAGCCAATTGAATAGGTCTTGATAAGATATTGCAGCGATCGATAATTTATGCCTTTTGTGGTATTGGGTTCGCGCAGCAAAACTTCAAATGGCACCTGGCTAACTGGTCCGTCAGGTATTATCAACAAACGCTTCTGTCCATTCAACAAAGAATTAAACGGTCGTACTAATTGATCGAACAAAGAGTAGGCGCTCGAAACAAACACTTCAAAGTTGCCGCTGTTAGTAGTGGATGACTCTTCGTCGAAATGATGCATGAGCTTGCTGATTACAACCAGTAGGCTATCCGGTCGTCCAATCTTCGTAAGCATAACTTTGTCTCCCGAAATACCAATCGCATACACCCACTCTGATCCCCACAAAAATTCCAATGCTACTTGTCCGCGTTCTTTGAGGAAACGCTGAACATCTGCAAGGCCAGGTCTAGCATAGCCGTATTTTACATTGAAGTAGCCTGGGTATTTTTCTTCGATCGCCTGCTTACACTTTTGAATCTCCCTGTCGATCCCGACCATTTCTCCCCGCAGCCGCGTTATCTCCTTAGACGACGGAGACTCTTCAAGTTCATAGTTGATTTTATCTTGAACAGCCAGTAATTGGCGTCTCAACTCAGTGTGGATCCTGAACAAGCTATCTTGAGCGCTTATCCTTTTGGTCTGCTCGGCTTGAGCAAGCGCATCCGCCAATGAACGGGATTTGCTTTGTTCGAAGTAGTGAAATGCAAGCGCGTAAAGCGTGTCTTTTGGTAACACATCTTCGCTCTCCATCAAACGCGCTATGATGTCTTCGTACAGATTGTACCGCGAATCCAACAATTCCCATTTCGACTTTTCCATATCGAGCGTGTTTCTCTGACGAGAAACAAGCATTTCCGTAGCCCGCAAGCAAGACAGCGCCTTAGCGAGATAGTGAGAATCTTTTGTGGCTTTAAACTTTTCCCTGAGAATCGCCGCCTTCTTAATAAGCAAACGATAGGTATGTTCAAAATAACCCATCATCTCGTAGGTTGGATTATCTTCAATATCAAGAGACGTAAATGCAGGATGCAAGGAAACGAGTGCCTTTTGATAGTAGTTCAGCGCTGAATCATACCGAAATTTCGAGGCGTGAAAATCACCCAATATCGCCAGGCTCATAGATACCAGCATACCGCGACGAACATTACGTTTGGAAAGCTCGTCAAAAAGTTCACGCTTTACTTTATTGAACTCAACGTCTTCTTTAGTGGCGGTGTAAGCTTCCGCCATGTTAACCAAAAGATAAAAAAATAGATTTTCGTCTGTCCCCACAGAAGACTTGTAAAAAGGATATGCCTGGTTGTAGCAGTTCAAAGCCTCCCTAAACGATGAGTCGTTAATAAACGTTTCTCCCAGACACAGGTAATACCAAGCCCTGTTTTCACGGACTTTCGTTTTTTTATTTAGCTCAATCGCTTCCAGATAGTATTTCTTCGCCATTTCCGATTCCTTCATGTCTCGATAAATGTTGGCGACCATTGCCGTGGTGGCTTCAACTTTCAAAGGCTCTAACGCTTTGGCTAGATCCATCGCCTTAGCACCGTAGGAAAGCCCTTTTTCATAATCCCGCTGGGACCTGTTTGTCGCTGCAAGACTATAGAAATTCTTATAAAGAACCAGACTATCCTGAAATCCTATCCGTTCTCGGATGCTCAACGCTTTCTCGTAACTAATTTCAGCATCATTAAAATCAAGCTTATTGTATTTATAGACGTCGCCAAGACCGTGGTAACATTTCGCGACATCAGCATTCATCTCCCCGTTCAATCGCTGCCAAATGTCCTTTGCTTTCTCATAATAAAAGACAGCAGTGTCGACGTCAGAACTCAGACTGTAAAATTCTGCGACGTTGTAATGAAGCTCTGCAACGGCATTCCTGGACTGAAATTTTTCTAAGAAGGCGATCGCCTCACGCGATGATTTGAATGATCCATCAATGTTTCCTTTGTCGCCAATTGCCAATGTGGACGATTTGTTCAATGCTTCAATATATACATCCCAGTCGCCGTTTTCTTTAGCCAGCGTCATGCATTTCAAAAAAACGCGATATGCTTTTTGGGGATCCGTATGGGAGACCTTAACGCCTTGCTGAAAAATGGATTGGGCATTGTTATTCGCTTGCGAAAATCCCGTCGCCCACAGAACAATAGCTACAAGACCAAGGAGTAACTTTTTCCGCACTGCCATCATCCCTGAATATAGGGATAGATTATGCAAATTCAAGGTATAAGTTATGGGTTATGAATTATGAGTTGGGGCAAGGGTACAATGAAGGAGGGTCATGGTTTCCATGCTCACACCCACACTAAGTGCTAACTTATAACTCATAACTAAATTGCATTTTGCGCCACTTGACGTTGTTCTCCAAGTCCTTCGATGCCCAACTCAATTACGTCTCCTGGTTTTACAAAAATCGGAGGTTTGAATCCAAGCCCGACGCCAGCAGGAGTTCCCGTGGAAATAATATCACCGGGCAACAAAGTCATAAACTGGCTGATATAGCTTACCAGGTAGGGCACCTCGAAGATCATATCATCCGTGTTATTATCCTGCATCATCTTTCCATTTACTTTTAGCCACATCTTCAGGTTGTTATAATTACCCACATCATCTTTTGTTACCAGGTACGGTCCGATAGGTGCAAACGAATCACAACTCTTCCCTTTTACCCACTGACCATTTCTTTCCAGCTGAAATTCACGTTCACTATAGTCATTGTGCAAGCAGAAACCGGCCACATAATCCAACGCGTCTTTCTCTTCAACATAAGACGTTCTCTTGCCGATCACCACAGCCAGCTCAACTTCCCAATCGGTTTTGATACTTTTTCTTGGAATGATAAGAGGATCGTTTGGACCGGTAAGCGCCGTCGTGGCCTTGAAGAAGATGATAGGCTCTTTAGGCAATGGCATGTTCGACTCAAGCGCATGTTTTGTATAGTTCAATCCAACACAAATGATCTTTGACGGACGAACGATCGGACAACCCAACCTTACGCCTGCTGCTACTTTGGGAAGTGATGAGTTGCTCTTAAGCCATTTGCTTAATCGGTCGAGACCATTTGTTGCAAAAAAGTCTTCGTTAAAATCCTGACCAAAGGCGGATACATCAACAATTTCACCGTTCACTAATACTCCTGGTGTTTCTTTACCGGGCTCGCCGAATCTTAAGATCTTCATATGATTTGATTTATTGAATTATAGACGTGTCCAAACTGTTTTGACTGGGCCAACTACATTTTTATCAAGTGTTCAGCCGGGTAAATCCTCCATCGATCGGATAGTCACTACCGGTAACAAATGCCGCTTCATCTGAACAAAGGTAGAGGGCGAGCGATGCAATCTCATGCGGTTTTCCCATACGACCAATGGGCTGCGTTTTAGATAACTTATCGAACATTTCCTTTTCCTGCCCGGGATAGTTCTTTGCAAGAAATCCATCGACAAAAGCGGTGTGTACCCGTGCCGGTGACATACAGTTACACCTGATATTGTGCGTAATGTAATCCTTGGCTACAGACAGCGTCATCGAAACTACCGCACCTTTGCTCATCGAATAAGCAAAGCGGTCAGACAGACCAAGCCCGGCTGCCACCGACGCGAGGTTAAGGATTACTCCACCACCCTGTACTTTCATGTATTGTATTACAGCATGCATGACGTTGTAAACTCCTTTGATATTGACCTGAACGATCCTGTCAAAGTCTTCTTCCAAAGTATTTTCGAGTTTTCCGATGTGGGAGATGCCGGCGCTATTTACTAATATGTCAATCCTTCCGACCTTCTGCGCTATGTTTGAAATCACCTCTTTTACCTGGGCCTGGTCAGAAACATTTACAGCAATAGCTGTAGCCTTTCCACCCTTGGTTGTAATTGAGTTGACGGTTTCGTCGGCGCTGGTCTTATTGAGCTCCAGAATAAAGACCTCGGCCTGTTGTGAAGCGAATAACTCGGCGATTGCCTTGCCAATACCACTTCCACCCCCTGTAATGATTGCAGTTTTGCGTTGGAGACTAAACATAGATGATTGAACTATCAATGACTGTGATGCCCACTTAGAAAGCTGTCCCACTCGTCGGCCTGACCATTCATATGGTCTTTGAGGAAGATGGCGTATGAAGGCTTATAAG
>DATHIE010000138.1:0-8711 GCA_035316905.1 Chryseolinea sp.
CTGGTCTCTGAAGCAGGAACAGAACCAGATCAGACTACAAAGTGGGTCAACGACAACCTTAGTCCGACGTTTCAAACGAAGACCTATTTGCTTCTCAAGCCAAGTGCCGACGCCAGCTTATTTGAAAAGAAACTGCAAACACTGATTGACAAATATATTATTCCTGAAGCTGGTGACATTCTGCGATCGGGTGAAGGAAATCGTATCGTCTATTCGTTGCAGCGGCTTTACGACATTCACTTTGATACTTCCTTCCAGGGTGAATTTGAAGCAGGTCTTGATAAAAGCTACGTTTACATTCTGTCAGCGATCGCCATATTTATTTTAGTAATCGCTTCTGTCAACTTCATCAACCTTTCGACGGCAAGATCTTCCACACGCGCAAAGGAAGTTGGTATGAGAAAAGTGATGGGTAGTTTGAGGGTTTATCTGGTCCGGCAATTTCTTACTGAATCGATCGCGATGAGCTTCCTGGCAACGATCGCCGCCCTGGTTTTAGCATGGTCAATACTTCCGTTGTTTAACAGTGTATCAGGGACGCATCTGGAATTTCCCGTGAACAGTCTAGGATTCTATGCAATTCTGTTCGCGGCAGCGTTGGTGCTGGGTTTCCTCGCGGGACTATATCCAGCGTTTTTTCTTTCGGCTTTCAATCCTGTTCAGGTTTTAAAAGGAAATATTTCTATCGGGATGAAGAGCAGCTATGTGCGTGGTGCTCTTGTGATTTCTCAGTTCGCTATCTCTATCTTCTTAGTAACTGGCACGATTGTGCTTTTCAGACAACTCGAATTCATTCACAACAAGAACCTTGGCTTCATCAGGGAAAACGTCATCAGTGTTCAGGAAACGTATTTGCTTCGTAATCAAAAGGCTGCTTATAAAGATGAGGTATTAAAAAACAGTGTCTTTATAAACGGAACCATCAGCGGATTTCTTCCCGCCACGGGACCGTGGCGTCTGCCCCGCAGCTGGTGGCGCGAGGGAGAACAATCCACAGAATCTGTAACAGTACAGGACTGGTCCATCGACCAGGATTACGTTGAAACTCTCGGCATGAAGATCCTTGAAGGAAGAAATTTCCGCAAAGGCACTCTCGCCGACACGGTATCAGTGATCCTAAACGAGGCTGCGGTTAAGAGTTTAGCGTTAGGTGTCGATCCGGTTGGTAAAACAATCTCAACGTACAGCGCATTGGACATGTCAGAAAATGATCCCCGAAACATCACAACGTTTACGATTGTGGGTGTAGTAGGTGACTTTCATTTCGAATCTATGCGACAGCCTATTGGGCCAATAGTGTTCCGGCTGAACGAGCGGCCAGCCGGTTCCATTGTTTTCAGATTCCAGGAAGGAAAGGCTAGCGAAGCCGTTGCGCTATTGGACGAGCAATGGCGCGAGATGGCTCCCGGTGAACCTTTCACCTATGATTTTATGGATTCAGGATTTACGAGCATCTATAAATCCGAGGAGCGACTGACAAAAATATTCGGAATCTTTACAAGCATCGCGCTGCTCATTGCCTGCCTTGGATTGTACGCACTTGTTACTTTCTCAACGGAACAGCCCAGAAAAGAAGTTGGCATCCGTAAAGTTCTTGGTGCTTCTGTAGCAGAAATTGTGATGATGTTTTCCAAAGAGCTTGGCAAACTTGTGCTGGTTGCCTTTGTCGTTGCTATCCCACTCGCCGCATGGGCAGTACGTTGGTGGCTAGAAAGCTACAGCTATAAGGTCGACGTTGGAGTTACCGTCTATGTAGCCGCTGGTTTGTTCGCAATTGCAATTGCATGGGTAACTACTTGTTTTCAGTCTATACGTTCGGCAAATGCCGATCCGGTGAAATCGTTAAGGAGCGAGTAGTACCCCTAAATCCCCTGAAGGGGACTTTAATGCACTTGCTAACATTGTTCGCCCTGTCAATAATTGAATTGCAACAATCGATCGATTTCCAAATCCGAAACCCCTAAATCCCCTGAAGGGGACTTTAATGCACTTGCTAATTAGGGTCGTCAATAATTCAATTTCCACCAATCAATCGATCTCCAAATCACGAAATCAACAAATGTTCAGAACTCTATCTCCTGTCCATTGATCCTTGCTGATTTCAACTCTTGTCCCCCACCCCACGCGTCGCTGAATTCCTTGAGAAAGCCGACGCCTGGCGCAAGTGTATAGGTGTATTCTTCATCGGCCCACTGCTCAATGTTAAACGAATAGTCTTTGCAATTTGCCACTTCTATTTTTCCAATTTGTTTTGAAGCCTCCCTCAGCGTCATGTCAGCGATGTATTGATCAACAAAATCATAGGACCATGTATCGCCGTCTTTGCCGTTGAGCCTGTAGCGGTTCTCCTCAAGTTCGATACTCTTCCTGTATACATACACGAATCCATTATTATCAATGCGATAATATGCGCTGTCCTTATACGATCCAGACCAATCCGGAGTTAGATGTGTTGAGACGAGCAGATAGTACTCCATATTATTAACGGTCACATAGTCCACAACTTCACGGTGTTCCACCAGATCGCTATCCGACAGGCCAGTAGCCTTGAAGTTCCAGTAATTACCAATCGTGAGGGGAAGATAATCGTTGGAAGTTTCCGGCCGGGGTTCATCGTTACACTCACAACCTGCCATCATCACAAACACGCCGAACATTAACAATGAATTCTTCATCACTTTGGGTTTGTCTGTTAGACACGATGTGGGTTGAATTGGTTGGAACCCTTGTCAGCCACCTAGCTACCTAGCCACCCAGGAACCCAGGTACCTGTTTATTCATATTTCAGCGCCGCAGCCGGATTCATATTTGCAGACTGCCAGCTCTTGACACTCACGGTAGAGAGCGCTGTAAGAAAACAGAGTATCCCCGCAGTGATAAAAATCCATGCACCCAGGTCAATGCGATAGGAAAATTGTGAGAGCCATTCATCCATTAGCAGATACGACAACGGACAAGCTACAACAAACGCAATAAGCACCAACGTCAGGTAGTGCGTTGATAGCAGGCGCACGAGCTGAAACGTTGTTGAGCCGAGCACTTTCCGTACGCCAATTTCTTTGGTGCGAAGCGCTGTCATGTAGGCGGTCAATCCAAATAAGCCTAGAGAGGCAATGAAAAGAGCCAGCGCCGAGAAAACCGTGAATACTTTACCGAAACGGTTATCATTCTGGTACTGCGCATTAAAGTATTCATCCACGAAAAAATAATCGAATGGATTTTGTGGATAAATGCGTTTCCAAAGTTGGTCGATCTGATCCATAGAAGATTGAAAATTTCCGCCGTTGATTTTGAATGAATAAAACTCGTCAGCCCAGGGCGCGAATACGTATTCCTTTAGTGTAAAGACGATCGGTTCAACCTTCATACGCAAAGATTGTTGATTGAAATCCTTAACAATGCCAATCACTTTTTTGGGAAGTAACTCGCCGTTCTCATGCCATATCACAATTTTATCAAGTGCTGCTGACGGCTCAGCATAGCCGAGCTCGTGTGCCGCGGTCTCATTAATTATGATTGCATCCTTCCATAGTGGCGTACCATCCGCGTAATTCTTGCCAGCGACAAAGGTTGCCTGGTACAGATCGAAAAAATCTTCATCGATCGCCACTATCGCGCAATTTGTTTCCTGGTCAGGGGACTCCTGTCTGTTAAAGCTCCTTCCCCATTGAAGCTCCTGGCCTGGAATTGACGAAGAAACAGCAAAATCAGAAACACCTGCGATCTTTGTAGTTTCATTTCTGAAAAAGGAAAGTGTTGACAAATAGGTACTGTCTTTCACAGCAGGACCTTTCACCACCAGCGTCTGCTCCAGGTTTAAACCCAGCGGCAGATTACGCATGTAACTCAGTTGGCTAAAGACCGTAATTGTTCCAACAATCAGCACAATGGATGCCGTGAACTGAAATACGATCAAAGCTTTATTCATATTCATACTGATGGCCGACCGGGAAATTTTGGACCTGAGCAGCGCCACTGGATTCAGCTTTGAAATAAAAATCGCGGGGTATAATCCGGAGCACAATGTGCCAGCAAAAAAGATAGTTACGAGTATCAACGTGTGGTGCCAGCCGAAAGCAACCGCGTCCGGAAGGACAATAAGAATTTTGAGGACGGGCAAGCTTGCCTGTATAACCGCAACGGAAATGCAGATAGCCACCAAATTAATGACAGCTGAATCGGTCATCAACTGAGCCATCAATTGCCACCGCGTAGAACCGATGATCTTTCTTACACTGATCTCTTTGCTGTTTCCTGACGAGCGGGCTATCGCAAAATTGATGTAGTTGATCCACGCAATGAGAAGGATAAAAATTGCTATCATCTGTAAAAAGTCGACCGTCTTTGCGTCTCCATTCACCTCGAGCTCTGCCCACAATTTCGACTCAAGGTGAATTGAATGGATCGGTTGCAACTGAAACTCAAACCGGCGCCCTTGAGCTGCGAGCTCCTGAATATACTTGCCGAATGTCCGATTGAGCAATTCGGGTATTTTCGATTGTACCTGATTTCCATTTACACCAGGTTGTAGCTGCACATACGTGTAAAAGTTACCCCAGTCCCAATCGCTATCAAGATCGATACCGAGTGAGGTGAACGAAATGACAAAATCCGTATGAAAATGTGAGTTAGCGGGGATGTCCTCGAAAACACCAGTCACGAGTATTTCACGGGGGCCGCGTTCACCTCTGTGAAATGTGAACGTTTTGCCCACAGGATCACTTTCCCCGAAGTATTTCTTTGCAATGGATTTGGAAATTACCAGCTGGTTAGGCTTGTCCAACGCCAGGGCTGGTGAGCCAGAGACCATGTTGTATGAGAGTGCCAAAAGAAATCCATTGTCCGCATAATAGATGCGGCTTTCACGGAATTTTTTATCCTGGTACTGCATCACAGGGTCCGCCATAAACGGTGCGGTATGCACTAACCTTACGGCTGCTTTTATTTCCGGTATGGCCGCTGCCATCGCAGGCGCAAGACCCGGAACGATCTGCGCTGACTTTCCAGTCTCAACATTGTTATCGAATGCATGATAAGTGACGCGTAGAATATCCGCCGAACGAAAGTCATCGTAGCTGCGCTCATAGCTGACGTATAATAAAATGATCGTACACGACACCGTTGCAAGTGTTAGACCAGCTACACTTAAAGCGGAGAATGACCTTTCGTTCCAGGCTCTGCGTAGCGACAACTTAATATAGGTGAACATCATGACGAAGGTGTTTCTCATATACTATGTCACAAGTGTGCCAGTTTCGCTAGATGCCGAATTTACTCAAAAAAATGCGCATTTCTGGCTCTTTAGATGACCGGTTATAAAAGCAGTTGTCCGATTTCAGACGGTTCGGGGAAGGAAGGGCATAAGTCAAGGACAGTTATTGGATCTTTATTATCGCCAGCGCAACAATGATATTGCGTTTAAAATATACTCGGTTAGCGCATATCACAAAACTTCAAATGCAGGTAAGCGCAGAAAACGCAAAAGAATCCCCGCAAAAAACGCAGAAAAATGCAGGGTAAGTTCTGCGTTTTCTGCGCGTGCCATTGTTGAGTGGCACGCACGCGGCCTTCAATAAATAACGTTAAGACCTACAAACAATTCTTTTGCGCTAAAAAACACACTCGGCCAACGCACGCACGTTTTACACCCGACCCCCTCCATGGGGAGCATAATCTTGAGCATGAGAAAACAAATCAAACATTGATCATTGATCATTCTCCTTATACCTTTATACCTTATACCTTATACCCTTATACCTTATACCATATACCTCCTCACAACATGCGTCTAATACAATTCACACATCCCCAACATGGTCGCCGCATAGGCATTGTGGAAGAACCAAATGTGATCCTGCTGAACAAGACGATTCCTTCGACCTATCAATTGTTCAGCGATATTATTAATACGTCACAATCACACCTTCCTGCTATTCATGCGCTGAAGACCACCGAAGTGGTGAAATACGATGATGTGTATCAGGCAAAGAATGGGCTTAAGATGCTTCCTCCAATTGATTGTTCAGATCCGATGCAATGTATGGTTTCGGGAACGGGCTTAACACATAAAGCCTCGGCCCAAAACCGTCAAAAGATGCACGACCAGGCGGATAAACTAACCGACAGCATGAAAATGTATCTTATGGGTGAAGAAGGAGGTAAACCGAGCGACAACGAAATTGGTGTTCAGCCCGAATGGTTTTATAAAGGCAGCGGCATAAACCTAAAGGGACACAATGATCCACTGACCGTTCCTGAGTATGGCAATGATGGCGGTGAAGAACCTGAAATCGCAGGAGTTTATTTAATTTCTGCGAAGGGTGTTCCCTACCGGATCGGTTTTGTTCAAGGCAACGAGTTTAGTGATCACGTGATGGAGAAAAAGAACTACCTGTATCTGGCGCCATCAAAACTGAGGACCTGCTCCATTGGACCAGAGTTGGTGTTGGATACTGCATTCAACGACATCTCCGGTACCGTTACAATTTTCCGTCAGCAGAAAGTAATTTGGTCGAAAGCGATAAAGACGGGAGAGGCAGCCATGTCGCATAGCCTCGCTAACCTCGAGTACCATCACTTCAAATACGAACAGCATCGAATCCCGGGTCAATTGCATGTTCACTATTATGGTACCGGTGCTTTTAGCTTTGGAGAAAACATTGTGTTGCAACAAGGCGATGAAATGTCCGTCAGCTATGAAAATATGGGCAGACCATTAGTGAATCCGCTTCAGATTAATACAGAAAAAGAGAAACTACTCCGCGTAAATTTGTTGAGATAACATTAACCAAGGCGTTATGAAAAGCATACTATCCATAACTTTCCTGCTTCTGTTTATCCAGGATGTAAGGAAAAAAGGAAATCCAATCGAACACCTGCCATCAAACATAGAAATACTAACACATTTTGGTGAACGCGCGGACTTCTCTCCCGACAACAAACAAATTGCTTTTATGGCCAAAAGTTTCGGTGATGCAATGGTCATTGATCTTGAAACCCGCGCCATCCGATGCCTCACGTGCAACGTCCCGGGTGCTGTTTTCCTAAGAGTAATGCATTTGGCTAACGGTGACTATCTGCTTATCGGCCCGGATCATTTTGAAAACATAAGCATCAGTCGTGACCGGGACAATGAGCTTTGGTATTTAAGAAAAGAGCGAGGTTCTAAACCAGTTAAGCTCAATCATAAGTTGAATGAAGGAGCAGCAATTTCAAAAACCAACATGACAATTGCTTTCACGCTAACTCACGGACAGGAACCCTCCCTTAAAGAGGGATCGTCACAATTAATCCTCGTAGATGTCGACGTAAGCAGTAATGAACCGAAACTTATCAACAAACGAATCGTGCATGAGAGTAAAGACCGGAGTTGTGTTCTCGAAGCACAGGATTTTTATGATAACGACACAAAAATGACTTTCACGTGTTATGAGCCGCAAGGAAAAGCGTCAACGATGAGTATTGATCTTAAAACAAAACAGGTAAATAATATGTCTAATCATTCAGCCTACGACGAGGTGGAAGGAATTTTTCCGGACGGCAAGTATACACTTGTTGAATCTGACCGGCAATGTGATCAACTTGGCGGAGAAAGAGGAAGCAAGAACATCGACATCTGGAAATTAAAACTCGACGGCACGGGAAAAGATTTTATACGTCTCACTAATTTTAATGACTTCGAAGGAGGCAAAGCGTCCAATCCGGTTATATCTACCGACGGAAGATACATGGCTTTTCAAAGCGCGCGTACCTCCGATGCTGCGGGAGTTGGATATGGGCTGTTACTCTACAAATTCAAATAATGAACAATGAAAGCAGGTGTGCAAACCGTCGAAAGGCACCCCGATACTTATCGGGGGCAAAGGCCGCAAAAGTTCCTTTGAATAATCATGAGCACTCCTTTAAAACCGTCATCCTGAGCTGAAGATGTGCGATGAAGGAAGTGAAGTAAGAATAGTTTTAAGGACGCGAAGGCATCAGGCAGTTGAGTAGCGAAGGATCTCATTCAGTATGGCCTGTTGTCAATTCCAAACAGCACAGCTAGAGGCATAGAGATCCTTCGTTGTTCCAGAATCATGGATTCACCTTTTTGCAAGAATAGAACTTTGTTAACGGTTACCTCTTCCCGCTCAACAATATTGACCACAGACGTTAGATTTATCACATTTCCGTGTAAGAGCGGCCCTCTCAACCGCAAAAGCCATTAAATTGTATTATCCCGATACCCATGAAATTTTTTTCAGCACTTTTTTTACCATCGTTGTTTTTTCACAAGCCAATGCCCAGGACAAATTCGGGAAAGGATACTACGTCACAAATAATCTGGATACCGTTTACGGCTATGTCGAACACCGATCCGTCTATAGAAAAGACGTCAATTTTCGTTTAGGGCCGAAAGGTCCAATTCAGAAACTCACTTCGAAGGAAGTAGCAGCATTTGGGTTCGATGGCGGCTCTGCGTATCTACGCGTAAACCACCAGACAAATGAAAATCTCCCCAGTGAGTCTATCTTCGTCAAGCCGTTGGTAAACGGCGAAATTGACCTCTATTTTTATGATGGTAAAATGGTCATCGGTTCCAATGAAAAAGGTCGATTCGCTTTGGGTAAAAAAACTTCGGATGCGGCGAGAGCGTTAAAGAATGATCAAAACAATAAAGCGGCATTCAGTGTCCTGTTATACGATTGCCCCACTATAAAAGAAGAAGCACA
>DATHIE010000139.1:0-4766 GCA_035316905.1 Chryseolinea sp.
AATGAACGTGCACTGGTTATCGAAAACAATTTATTAAAAAAGCACAAGCCTATTCTTGAGGAAGATCTCACAAAGGTTGAAGCAACACTGGTAAATCTGAAAGAAGTTGACGAAGAGCTTTACCTCAGGATATTCAATTCCGAAGCGCCAGGGTATGCTCCATTGGCAACCAGTATCTCGCGTGAGCAGGCGCTGTTGGCTGATGCTTCCGGTTTTAGGGACCTGCTGACCATTCTCAAAACAAAGTCTGAACAGTTGACATCCAGATCAACGCAAAGCAATAAAACGTTCGCAAATACAATTCATATTTCAAAGGAACAGCTCGAGATCCTTCAATCAATTCCTTCAATCCAACCAGTGGACAATCCGCAACTTGATCTGTTGGTATCAGGGTTCGGGGAACGTATAAATCCATTTCACAAGGGAAACTATCAACATCCGGGAGCTGATTTTGCCGTAGCACGCGGAACAGAAGTATTTTCTGCGGCTTCAGGCAGAGTGATCAATGTAAACCGAACGTCACTTCAGGCAGGATATGGGAACTACATTGATATAGATCATGGACACGGTTTCGTCACGCGATATGCACACCTGGAAGATATAAAGGTTCATCGCGGACAGAAGGTAGCCAAAGGCATTACAATTGGAACGATCGGCAACAGCGGTGGTTCGATCATGCCACATCTTCATTATGAAATCATTCGCGATGGAGAGCAGGTAGATCCCACACCTTATATGATTGAAGGTCTGACAAGTGAACAACACCATGCGCTCCTGAAGTTAAGTGTCAAACAAAATCAATCGTTAGATTAATGAGTTCAGTCAAATACAAATACAATCCTAAGACATGTAAGTACGAGCCCTGGTATTTAAAGGGTCGCGCTCTTCAGGATCGGATTGCACTTTTTATTGGATTGTCGCTGCTCATTGCGGGAGGATTCTTCTATGCATTCGTGAGTAATTTTGATCCATTGGACGAACAACTATTAAGACGGGAAAATCTCACATTAAAAACGAAGTGGCAGATCCTGGAGGATCGAATTCATCATGCATTTTCAGAATTGAACGCTCTTATCGAAAAAGATGACAAAACGTATAGAGCGATCCTTGACACAGAACCACTTTCAGCCGAGATAAGAGAAGGTGGTGCCGGAGGAAGTGAAAAATTTGATGCAGATGAGATCAAAAACTTTCCAACGTTGCTCTACGACTATACGATCCTTGAAAAACTTAAGAGCAAGCTTGACGTGGAGGTCCAATCTTTTGACGAACTGGATGAAATATTAAATGAACGAGTACACATGTGGGCATCACGGCCCGCAATTCAACCCATCAGCAACAAACAGCTGGATCAGTTACATATGAGTTATGGTGCGCGATTGCATCCTATACACAAATATGTCAGAGATCACAATGGATTAGATTTTACTGCTGACAAGGGAACACCAGTATATGCTACAGGCGATGGCAAAGTGACAACGGCACACTTTTCGGCAACCTATGGCAACGTTGTTTACATACAACACGGCCACGGTTACGAGACACGTTATGCACACTTGTCGAAATTTGCCGTTCAGCCAGGCGATGGGGTAAAACGTGGAAATATCATTGGCTATGTTGGAAGTACCGGCACTTCCGTTTCTTCACATTTACACTATGAGGTGCTATTTCGAAGCCAGCACGTCAATCCGATCAATTTTTTTCAGCGTGATCTCAGCAATAAAGAGTATGAGAGGCTGATAGAAATCGGCAATTCTCAAAGTAAGGCGCTGGATTGAGATAAAACGAAATACGGTGATAAGGTAACAAGGGAACAACCTATTTCGATTTCCATTCTCCATTCTTCTATTCTTCTATTCTCACATTCTCACATTCTCCATTCTCCTATTCCCGTATTCCCCTATATTTGCACCCTGTTACCAATTTGATTTTCGATGCGTTACTTATTCCTGCTTTTGTGTGGCCTGATTGCATTTCGATCTACTGCCCAGTTTAATAAAGACAGTGTTCAGATTAATAAAGACAGCGTTCAGATCGTCAGCGATACCACATTTGTCCCGAAAGATACAATTACGGTGATCGGTGTCGGTGATATCATGATGGGTACAAACTATCCTGAAAATAAACTGCCCGAGAATGATGGCAGCTTTCTTATGAAGGATGTTGAAACGCATTTGAGAGACGCCGATATAACATTTGGTAATCTGGAAGGAGTTCTGCTTGACAGCGGCGGTACACCAAAAACGTGCAAGGATCCAAAAGTTTGTTACGCTTTCAGAACCCCTGTTTCGTACGTAAAGAATCTGGTAAGTGCCGGCTTTGACGTTATGAGCCTGGCGAACAACCATGCAGGCGATTTTGGGGAAACCGGCCGGCAGAGCAGCATGAGAACCCTGGATTCGGCTGGCATCGAACACGCCGGCCAGATAGTAAAAAAGTTTGTCCTTTTTGAGAAGGATAGTATTAAGTACGGGATGGTCGCATTTGCACCCAATAGTGGCTGCGTTAACCTTAACGATCTTGATGGCGCACGACAATTGGTTGCGCACCTGGATTCAATTTGCGACATCGTGATTGTTTCATTTCATGGCGGCGCAGAGGGCGCGCAATATCAAAATGTCCCCAGGATCAACGAGCTTTTCCACGGCGAAAACAGAGGCAACGTTTACGCGTTTTCACACGCAATGATCGACGCAGGCGCCGACATCGTGTTTGGACATGGACCGCACGTGACCAGGGCAATTGAAGTCTATCAGGACCGCTTCATAGCCTATAGCCTGGGTAACTTTTGTACGTCCCGCGGAATAAGTGTCAACGGAGTAAACGGACTAGCGCCTATTATTAAGGTGTACACTGACCCAACGGGCAGGTTTTACAAGGGGCTGATCATTCCTACTTATCAAACCTACGGTACGGGTGTACGGGTCGATCCACAAAATCAGGTTATTAAGAAAATTCAGGAACTAACAAAAAAAGATTTTCCTGAATCTAAAATTCAGATTGCCGAGAACGGTTTAATTACTTACCTTGCTCAATAACATGGCGTATAAGGAAAAGGAAATCGAGAAACTTTACTACTCCATTGGAGAGGTTTCGGAAATGTTTAACGTTGCTCCATCACTCATTCGTTTTTGGGAATCGGAGTTTGACCTCATTAAGCCAAAGAAAAACAGAAAAGGAAATCGTCAGTTTACCAAAGAGGACATTGACCATGTCCGGACGATTTACCATCTCGTAAAGGAAAAAGGCTTCACTCTTCAGGGAGCCAAAGAAATGCTTAGGAACGATACGCAGGCAGTCCGCGACAAAATGGAGTTCCTTGACTCCCTAAAGAAAGTTCGCAGCTTCCTGGTTGAGTTAAAAGAGCAACTACGTTGATTTGATGGCGATTTGATCGCCTGCCGTTGTCAGTTATTGTTTCGCGCCCTCCTTCCCGATAGCTCCCGATAATTATCGGTACGAGACCGCCAAGGAACCATCATCAAAATGTACATGGACCAGAACAGGCTTTCGTTGTTGGCTTTGCATTTTATTCCAGGAATTGGAGATCACATAATACGCCAACTGATAAGCTACTGTGGTTCCGCGGAAAGAGTATTCAATACGCCGCGTGGTAAGCTGCTGAAGGTACCCGGGGTCGGTATGGTGACGGCTGACGTGATCCTCAAAGGAAATCCGTTTAAAAAAGCCGAAAAAGAGATCAGCACCGCCGAAAAGAACAATGTTCAACTACTCTTCTTTACGGACAAGAACTACCCCTCACGGCTTAAACAACTTAACGATGCCCCCTCTCTGTTGTACACCAAAGGCAACATCAACTTTGAGAATTCAAAAACGGTTGGAATTGTTGGAACACGTAAATCCACGGACTATGGAAAGACGTGTGTCGAGGAACTGATTGCAGGACTTGTATCACATGGCGCTCTTATCATTAGCGGGCTGGCTTATGGTATCGATATTCAGGCACACCGGCAGGCGATAAAAAACAACTTACCAACTGTTGGTGTATTGGGAAGTGGCATCGACGTGATCTATCCTATGGCTCATCATGACGTCGCAAAGAAGATGGAACGCAATGGCGGCCTTGTCAGTGAAAATCCGTTCGGCACCAAACCCGATGCCCATAACTTCCCTGCGAGAAATCGGATCATCGCAGGTTTGTCAGATGCACTAATCGTAATTGAGGCCGCCGAGAAAGGGGGTGCATTGATCACGTCGGATATTGCAAACAGTTATAACAAGGACGTGTTTGCATTTCCGGGAAATATCGGGAGGAGTTTTTCTGCAGGGTGCAATAATCTTATCAAATCAAATCAAGCTCATCTAATTACATCCGTGAAAGACCTGGAGTATGTGATGAATTGGCAAGTGGGTGTGGCCGATTCAAAAAGCACAAGTAAGATTACATTGACTGCGCTCAACGACGATGAGCGATTGATCGTTGCGATCCTACAAGAAAACAATAATCAGATCTCTATTGATGAATTGAGCTGGCGATCGGGGCTTGCGATGAACAAGCTTGCATCGATCCTGTTGAGTTTGGAGCTTAGTGGAGTTATTACATCTATGCCAGGAAAGATGTACAGATTCCGGCACTAGTGTTCAAATAAGGAAATTTTGCCCCGATAATTATCGGGGTGGCCTTCGTGGTTCTTCGTGGCCCTTGTGACCTGCATTAATCATCAAATGGATGAAAAGCACGATCAAGATTGATGCAGAATTAATTTGTTGCTACACTAGTAACTACCGTCGTTGCCCTGATTTCT
>DATHIE010000140.1:0-2303 GCA_035316905.1 Chryseolinea sp.
GCCCCGAATACCGTCGCTTGCGAGAAATGATGATCCAAATAAATCCGGATATACCGGTTATCGCATTAACGGCGACAGCAACACCCAAAGTACAAAGTGATATAGTAAAGAACCTGGACCTGCACAATCCGAATATTTTTATTTCTTCGTTCAACAGGCCCAACCTTTATTATGAAATATTGCCCAAGATTAAAAAAGCACAAACGGATGAAAGCATTGTGCGTTTTATCAAGGGAATGAAGACAAAAAGCGGGATAATCTATACGCTCAACCGGAACACTACCGAGGAGCTGGCAGATATCCTGATGGCTAACGGTATTAAAGCAGTAGCGTATCACGCTGGCCTTGACAGCAAGTTGCGTGCTGACCGCCAGGACCAGTTTCTCAATGAGGATGTTCAGGTTATTTGTGCCACTATTGCATTTGGTATGGGTATCGACAAGCCGGATATCCGATTTGTAATCCATTATAATATTCCCAAGTCAATAGAAAATTATTACCAGGAAACCGGTCGTGCCGGCCGCGATGGACTGGAAGGTAAGTGTGTCTTATACTATTCGCATAAGGATGTTAGCAAGCTCGAACACCTGATGCGCGACAAGCCATTGAGCGAACGCGAAGTTGGTGCGCAACTGATTCATGAGACAGTAGCCTATGCAGAAAGTGGTGTGTGCAGGAGAAAAGTGCTGATGAGCTATTTTGGCGAAGAATATGAAAAGGAAAATTGCGGCCAGTGTGATAACTGTAAGCATCCGAAAGAAAAGGTTGAAGCGAAGGAAGAAGCATTGATTGCATTGAAGGCGATCAGGGCGCTTGACGAACGCTTTGCTACCGAATACGTGGTTCAAATTATAACTGGCAAGCTTACGCCACAAATACAGATGTTCCGTCATGATGGGCTCGATATTTTTGGCAGTGGCAATGAAAAAGATGCGCATTTCTGGAACTCGTTAATACGCCAGTTGATCCTGGAAGGAATGCTGGTAAAGGATATTGAAGAGTATGGTGTGTTGAAGTTTACTAAAAAGGCAGAAGCATTTTTGAAAAAGCCCAAATCCTTTAAAGTTATTCTCAACCACTTGTACGATGATGCGAATGCAGATGATGAAGAAGGCACAGAGGCGACGGTTGGCGCCGCAACTGACGAAAGGCTTTTTGAAATGTTGAAAGACCTGCGCCAGAAAGAAGCTAAAAAGAAGACCCTTCCACCATTCGTAATCTTCCTTGAAACATCGTTGCAGGATATGGCGACCATGTATCCAACAACAGTCGCCGACCTTGACAAGTGCCAGGGTGTGAGTAAAGGGAAGGCTTTACGTTATGGTAAGCCATTCGTTGAACTTATTGCCAAGTATGTAGAGGAGAATAATATTGTCAAGCCGGATGATTTTGTAATGAAGAGCGTGGTGAACAAGAGCGGCAATAAAGTTTATATCATCCAGAATACGGACAAGAAGGTTTCGTTGGAAACCATTGCAAAGAATAAGGGATGGAGAATGGATGAAATGTTGGAGGAGATGGAGACTATTGCTGCCAGTGGCACCAAACTCAACCTGGATTATGCGATAGATGAAATGTTAGACGAGGACGAGCAGGATGAAATCATTGACTATTTCAAAGGTTGTGATACATCATCATTACAGGTAGCCCAGGAAGAGTTGTCGGAACATAATTTCAACTGGGAACAGTTGAAGATCATGCGGATCAAGTTTTTGAGCGTATATGGTATGTAATTCGGAGGGCATTTATTGTTTAAAAAGAATTGGGGTTCTAAGCCTTACTATTTATATTTGCAGCCCCTTTCAACGTTCAGGTTCTTTTGAGGATGTTGAAAATCAATAGGTGCGGTAGCTCAGTCGGTAGAGCAAAGGACTGAAAATCCTTGTGTCGGCGGTTCGATCCCGCCCCACACCACAAAGACCCCTGAAAAGTCAGGGGTTTTTTTGTGCGTATGTATTGTGTATATATACTTTATTCTACTACATCTGGTAAAACGTTTACCGGATTAACCAACGACATTGAAAGGCCGTTAACGGAAAATAATGTTATTGAGACCTCGGGCTTCACACTACGGGTTCGTCCCTGGAAATTAATTCATACGGTCTGTTATGAAAATGAGCCTGAAGCAATGAATCTTGAAAGATTCTTTAAAACCGGTCAGGGTAGAGAGCAGGTAGAAGTTATTGTCAGGGATTACCTGAATCGTCAATAGGTGACGTATCACTTATCGCCGGAGCGGAAAAGGACTGAAAATGCTTGTGTCGGTGGTTCGATCCAGCTTCACAACCTAAATAGAAGCTCAA
>DATHIE010000141.1:0-5123 GCA_035316905.1 Chryseolinea sp.
CGGCAGGAACTTTTACTTGACCTTGACGACTAATTCTGCTGAGCTCCATCATCCACCCAACATGCGATTAAGTCAATTTGCTGTTGTGTTAATGCTCCTTCGCGAGGCATACTGCGATCCTGAGTCTTGGACTTGATGCTCTTCGCGTAAAATTTTGCGTTCTCGAACTTTCTCAGATCAGGTCTTGATGATCCATTGTGACATCCGCTCAACGCACAAGAGTTCTCCATGATCGGCTTGATCTGGTTCTCCCAACTTATTCCACTGAGGCCCCGGGGAACCGTAAGACTTAATGTAACACTACAACCGTTGTTATCCATCACCGATATTGAGTGGTTACCCGTTGAAAGTCCGGAGAAAGTGTTCACATCGGAAAATGATCCATTGCCAAGCTTATAAGTGTAGGGAGGATTGCCGGCTGTTACGTCTACCGTAACTGATCCGTTACTCCCAAGGCAGGAATTATCCGCTGTAATGTCCGCTGTGAACGTGAAGTCAGCTGCTTTGATGGTCACATTCTCGATCGTGCCAGTGCAGCCGTTGGCATCCTTCAAGTTAACGGTATAGATACCGGCACTCAGGTTGTTAAATTGACCGGAAGACTGACCAGGCAGATCATTTAAAGAAAATTCGTATGGCTCCTTTCCCTGAGAGGCTGAAACATTGATAACGCCATCGGCTATCGTACAGCTGGTCGCGTCGGTTACAACTCCAAGGCTCAGGATTGGTCCCTCGGTCTCGCAATCAACCGGATCTTCTTCATCGCTACAAGACAAGACTAATAAGGAGAGAACACTTACGGCCAAAAACTTACGCATAATACTCATCGAAACCCCAAAGATACATAGAAGTAAGCAAATCGAATGCCGTTGATTCTATGTGAGGTGAAAACGAAAATGAATCAGGAATAGTATCGATCAGTGGAAAAATGACTTAAAACGGAGTTAAATCATCATCGTCCTTCGGCTTGGGTGGCTCGGGATCTGAATTAAAAGTATTGAGTCGGCTTTCGCGCGTGATCATTCCAGAGAATGGGTTATCGTATGATGACGCCGGAGCATCGAAGTCACAAAACTTGGTATACTTGCCGATAAATTTAAGCTTGACGCTTCCAACGGAACCGTTACGGTGCTTAGCAATAATTACCTCACCCATTCCCTGGGTAGGTAAGCCTTCTTCGTCGACTGTAATTTTGTAGTATTCCGGACGATACAGGAACATTACTATATCGGCGTCCTGTTCAATTGATCCCGATTCCCGAAGGTCAGAAAGCTGCGGTCTCTTGTCGCCTCCACGCGTTTCAACACCACGACTCAACTGCGACAAAGCAAGGACGGGTACATTCAACTCTTTGGCTATTCCTTTCAGGGCCCGTGAAATTGACGCAATTTCCTGTTCTCTGTTACCACCCTGGTCGCCACGCATGAGCTGAAGGTAGTCGACAACAATAACCTGCACGTTATGTTCGGCCTTAAGCCTCCGGCATTTTGCCCTGAGTTCAAGAACGGATAGCGCAGGCGTATCGTCTATAAAAATTGGCGCCGATGATAGTTTGTTTGTCTTGTGAACAAGTTGCGTCCATTCATGGTCGGCGAGGCTTCCACGTTTTATTTTTTCGCCTTCAAGTTCTGCTTCAGCCGAAATCATACGATTGACCAGCTGTATGGACGCCATTTCAAGTGAGAATATTGCAACCGGTACCTTGAAGTCAACGGCAGCATTTCTTAATGCTGACACGACGAACGCCGTCTTACCCATACCAGGTCGTGCGGCGATAATGACAAGGTCAGATCGTTGCCAGCCGGAAGTCATTCGGTCCAGAGCGGTAAAACCGCTAGGGACACCTGTGAGCCCGTCTTTGTGGTCTTTCAAAAGTTGAAGTTCGTGTATCGCCCGCGTCATGAGATTACGCATGTTGTCGTAATTCTTGCGGAGGTTTGAATCGGATATCTGAAAGATAGACTGCTCAGTCTTATCCAAAAGTTCAAAGACGTCGGTCGTATCCTCGTAAGCGTTATGATGTATTTCCGAAGCCACCTGGATCAGCTCACGTTTGATAGCCATCTCCATGATAACGCGAGCATGATATTCTATATTCGCGGCGGAGCTAACTTTCGAAGTAAGCTCGGCAATATAGTAAGCTCCTCCTATCACTTCGATCTTGCCGGACTTCCGAAGTTGATTTACCACGGTACGCATATCTACCGGATCCGATGACTTGAACAAATCGATGATCGCGGAATAGATCTCTTTATGCTGCTCGGAATAAAAGTGCTCCGGCTTGAGGAATTCGACAACGGCATTAAGGGCGTTCTTCTCCAACATCAACGCACCGAGCACTGCTTCTTCAAGATCAAGCGCCTGAGGTGGTAACTTTCCAAGGCTCTCCGAAATATCTCTCGGAATAAGTTTACTTGTCTTGTTTCCGAACCTCAGGGACGTTGATCTGCCTTGCTCCATACAGTGGTTGTTGTACTTGTTTTTGTTGTGAGGGCGACAAACGTACAATCAATACATTTTAGTCTCTCCACAACTTATACACATTTAGCCAACAAATTAATTGTGAATAAATTCCAATCACCGCTAACCTGTGCAGTCGATACGCACGAAAGTAAGTTGATTCATTGTCAATATAGTCAGGCTTTTAAACACCAAACATTTTCCTTTACTTTAAACCGGAATTTTTTTTCATGCTGAAAAAGAAACAGAAGATTCATTTTATTGCCATCGGGGGCAGCGTTATGCATAATCTGGCCATTGCCCTTAAGGCGGAGGGCCATGACGTAACTGGATCTGACGATGAAATTCGCGATCCTTCACGTGCTACATTAAAAAAACATGGCTTACTCCCTGATAAAGAAGGCTGGAGCCCCGACCAAATTAATAAAGACCTTGACGCAGTTGTCCTTGGGATGCATGCACGCAAAGACAACCCCGAACTGCTGAAGGCACAGGCTCTTAGCTTGAACATTTATTCTTATCCGGATTATATCTACGAAAGGTCAAAGAATAAACAACGCATCGTGATCGCCGGCAGCCACGGCAAGACTACCATAACTGCCATGATCATCCATGTGTTAAATCATTTTAGCCGGAAATTTGACTACGTTATTGGAGCACGGGTTAAGGGAGTTGAACACACCGTTAGGTTGTCGGATGCGCCAGTTATTATTATTGAAGGTGATGAATACTTTTCTTCGGCGCTCGATCCGACGTCAAAGTTCTTGAGGTACAACCATCACATCGGCGTGATCAGTGGTATTGCATGGGACCACGCCAACGTCTTCACGACTGAAGAGGAATATGTAAAACAATTCGATCTTTTCGCGGACGAGACGCCAAAGGGCGGCGTGCTTATATATTGCGAACAGGATTCTCTCTCGCTTATCGTCGGAAAAAAGGAACGTGCAGATGTCCAGGCAATTTCTTATAAAAGCCATTCCCATTCTTCCGATAACAACGGGCAGTTCGTCCTTACCAATGGAAAAGACCGATATCCGGTAAAGATCTTTGGAAGCCACAACTTTCAAAATGTTAGCGCTGCAAAAGAAGTTCTTAAAAAGATCGGCATCACAATCGAAAGGTTTTTTGAAGCAATGTCAAGCTTTGAAGGAGCTGATGGGAGACTTGAAAAAGTAAACGAAAATAAGTCAACTACTATCTACAAGGACTTTGCACACGCCCCATCAAAAGTCAAAGCCACTGTTAAGGCTATAAAGGAGATATCACCATCACGCGACCTCGTTGCATGCCTTGAATTGCACACCTACAGTAGTCTGGATAAAAGATTTCTTCCTCAATACAAGGACAGCCTAAAGCCAGCACAGGAACAAGTGATCTATTTTAATCCTGACAAGGTAAAAGATAAAAATCTTGAAGTACTCACTGAATCAGATATTAAGAAAGCATTCAATGCACCTGGTGCCGTCGTTTTCCAGGATCCCACAAAGCTTGAAACGTTCCTCTCACAACTCTCATGGAAAAACAAAAATCTTCTCCTGATGAGCTCTGGGAATTTTGGAGGAATGAACATTCAGGAATTTGCAGAAAAACTTCTTGCTTGACATTCACCGGATATAGGTCCTTTTACATTCGCTATAAATGAAACTCAATCTTCGCAATCCGCTTTGCTTTTTTGACCTCGAGACCACTGGCACCAACATCACGCACGACCGCATAATTGAGATTGCTGTGATTAAAATGATGCCCAACGGTGATATTCTAAGAAAATCCAATGTTTTAAATCCGACCATTCCCATCCCGCCGGAAACGTCAGCCATTCATGGCCTTCATGATGAAGACGTGAGAGACAAGCCAACATTTAAGGATGTCGCAAAAGACTACGCGAGGTTTTTTGAAGGCGCCGACCTCTCTGGTTTTAACATTTTAAAATTTGATGTCCCGATGCTGGTAGAAGAGTTTTTGCGCAATGGAGTGGAGTTCGACTATGGCCGGAAAAAGATAGTTGATTCGCAGAAGATCTTTCACTTAATGGAAAAGAGAACACTAGCCGCTGCCTATCAATTCTACGTGAACAAGGAAATAAAGGCCTCTCACACCGCCGAGGCTGACACCGAGGCCAGTATGGAAGTGTTGATGGCACAGGTGGAGCGTTACCTTGACATGGAAGTTACAGACAGTCTCAACAAACGGATTGGTGAGATCAAGAACGATGTTGAAGCGCTAAGCAAAGTAACAGCCTCAAACCAGGTAGACCTGGGTGGACGGATGGTGTTCAATCAAAAAGGTCAGGAGGTTTTTAATTTTGGAAAACACAAGAACCGGATTGTGACCGAAGTACTGTCGCAGGAACCCTCCTACTATGAATGGGTAATGAATGGCGATTTCTCTCTCGATACCAAACGCAAGCTGACAGAGATCAAACTGAGAGGCTTCAAGAAATAATCTAATGCTGTGTTAAGGTTGAAATGACGTTTGACTCAGACTATGAGCTTCTTCGAAGAAGGAGCTTTTGAAATGAGAAAAGAAATACATTTTACCGCAGAGGGAATGCAAATGCATCAGCAGGACTCATTCGTGAGAAGCACAGGGAGACTCGTTTGCGTTAACTTGATAGTGCATCTGATGCGCGGAGGGCGCAGACAGCAGTTCTGATCGGTTGC
>DATHIE010000142.1:0-15402 GCA_035316905.1 Chryseolinea sp.
TATTCAATGACATCGCGATTTCCGAGAGAGGAACTTTTTGGAATCACTAGTCAGATAAGGAAGGCATCGGTTTCGATTGCTGCCAATATCGCTGAAGGTTATTCCAAACGAGGCCCGCGAGATAAAATGAGATTTTTCAACATTGCGCAGGGTTCACTGTCCGAGTGTAAGTATTACCTTATTCTCATCCATGATTTAAAGTATGGTTCCGTTAGAGAAATCGGGTTGCATCTCGAAGAAGTCAGCAGACTTTTGAATTCTTATAGACGGGCAATTGGGAACACCACGGAGGGTTAACCTACCCTTCTCCTCTCTTCCATTCTACCATTCTACCCTTCTTCCCTTCTTCCATTCTACCCTTCTCCCATATTTTATCTATTTTTACCCATAACTTTGTCGATCTTGTATATCAACACCATTAAGCCCTTGTTTGACCTGCTGGTAGCTTTCTTCATCTTGCTTATTGCCTCACCCATCTTTTTGATCATTGTCGCGGTTTTGTATTATGTAAACAGGGGGGCAGTCTGGTTCAGTCAGGAGAGGCCTGGAAAGAATGGCAAAATATTTTCTGTAATAAAGTTCAAGACTATGTCGGATGAACGCGATGCTTCAGGCAATTTACTTCCGGATGAAAAAAGATTAAGTGGGGTTGGTAAGTTCATACGCAAGACGTCGCTTGATGAATTACCTCAATTGGTTAATGTTGTTCTCGGCCACATGTCACTAGTTGGACCCAGACCACTACTGAAAGAGTATTTACCTTTGTATAATGAGGTTCAACGCAGAAGGCATGACGTAAAGCCTGGAATTACGGGGTGGGCTCAGGTCAACGGAAGGAATACTGTATCGTGGCCGCAAAAATTTACCTATGATGTTTGGTATGTCGATCATGTTTCATTTTGGCTTGATATCAGGATATTGTTCTTAACCATTATGAAAGTTTTTAAGGCGGAAGGGATCAGTAGCCCGACGTCGGTAACAATGGAAAAATTTCATGGTAACAACTAAGGTCATTCTTCAGGGCGGTGGCGGACATGCTACGGTTGTCCTAGATATGTTATCAAGCCAGGGCATTGTCGTGCTGGCCGTCATTGACGCGAAGTATAGCGGCGATCTTCTGGGAGTTCCCCGTATCAAGGAATACGATACGGGGATCGAGCCGAACGCTTACGTGATCGTCGCTATCGGCGATAATGCCGCACGAAAGCGCGTAGCGGAGTTTACTAAGCATCAGTTTATGAATGCGATACACAGTTCGGCAATTATCTCTGGTCACGTTAAAATGGGATTGGGCAACATGATTCTTCATGGTACAATTATCCAGGCGCAAACGGAGATCGGTAATCATGTAATCATCAACACTGGTGCCCAGGTCGACCATCACTGCGTTGTCGAAGATTATGCGCATATCGCCCCGCGAGTAGTTCTCTGCGGAAATGTGAAAATCGGCACTGGGACATTGATTGGTGCAGGGGCCACAGTGATACCAGGTAAAAAAATAGGGCGTTGGGCAACGATCGGAGCCGGATCGGTAGTCACCAAGGACATACCCGATTTTGCAGTAGCTGTTGGCAATCCCGCCAGAGTGATCAAGATCAACCGCGTATGAGGGAACCGTTGCTAATATATGGAGCTGGTGGTCTTGGCAGGGAAGTACTCTCGCTGGTAAATGCAACTGATAGCTATGAGGTTAAAGGATTTCTTGATGATGGTATTGTGCGAGGAACTTTGATCAAAGGTGTAAAAGTCCTCGGTGGGTACTCAGAGCTTCGCTCATTTGATCAGCCGATAAAACTCGTACTGGCTCTGGGAAGTCCGTCATCAAAATTGGAGTTATTGAAGAAGATGGATCGATCGAAGGTGAATTTCCCGATACTGCGACATCCGTCAGTAGTTCTTCAGGACGCTTCTGCGATAGAAATCGGCGAAGGAACCATACTTTGCGCTGGTAGCATACTAACGACAGATATCATCATAGCTAGCCATGTACTTATCAACCTGAACTGCACGATCGGACATGGAGTACATATCGGCATGGCTTCTTCCATAATGCCAGGTGTGAACGTTGCGGGCGAAGTATCTGTGGGCTCTGGCGTCCTTATTGGGTCGGGTGTCAATGTGATCAATAAGGTGAAGCTTGGCGATCATTGCACCATCGGAATGGGTTCCGTTGTATTACGCGATGTCGATGCGGGCGTTACTATGGTTGGGGTGCCGGCAAAACCCATCATACGATGAAACCATTGCCGTTAAAAGAATTCAAACCCACCATCCTTTTTCTGGTAAAGTTTATCGGGATATACCTGGTAGCAAACCTGCTGTATGGCCTTTATGTGACTGCTTATTCGCCGGGCCCGGACCCGATTACCAGTCTCGCATCCCGACAGACAGCCGTAGCGTTAGGAATTTGTGGATGGCCATCCAGCACCGAAGACAACGAAAAGAAGCCAACCACTTTGCTTATTCATGAAGGAAGAAGCGTATTGGCGATTTATGAAGGATGTAATGGGGTAAATATCATGATCATCTTTGTGGCGTTCCTTTTTGCTTTTGGACCAATAGGTAAACCGCTATGGATATTTGCATTGGCAGGTATTTTATTAATTCATCTTATGAACCTTTTGCGTATTTCACTACTGTTTTGGGTGGTGTTGTATCTTCCGGATTTCGTCTACTTTGTACACAAATATCTTTTTACGGCAATACTGTTCGTATTTGTGTTTGTGTTGTGGATCGTGTGGGTAAGGAAGCTTTCCAACCTGAAAGAGGTTACATCATAATGACACCTGGCCGTATCGTCATTGGCATCATATGCATTGCGGGACTTATCGCAGTGTTCCTGTTTCAGCAAATAGATGTAGCGGCATTTATTGGTGTAGATGTAAAACTCACCCGATTTCTGATTAACCGCACCATTCGTTTTCTGCTCAATGATGCGCTTGCGCTCGGACTCATTTATGCACTTTTCCAGGAAAGGAAATACGTGATCTTTGCGCTGTATGTACAAATTGCCGGGATATTTCTTTTCCTCGTTCCTTACTTCATTCTAAAAATATTCTTGCCAACCTATAACGGGCCACTTATTTCGTTCCTTCACCGGCTTATCCTGAATCCTACCTTGCTGATGCTACTAATCCCAGCCTTCTACTATCAGCGTCAAATCGAGAAGCGGAAAGTGTAGGCACGTTTGAGTGTGGGGTGATTTACCGCAGAGGCGCAAGGAACGCAAGGGTTCGCAAGGCAATCCATTCATCATTCATCATTCTTCATTCTTCATTCTTCATTTGCTAATTGCCATCATTCTTCCTCTTCAACATTCCGTAACACTCCCAACAATTCAAACACGCCTGCCGACACAAACGATCGGGTTTTATCAAAGCCTGAAGGCAACTCAACTTCAGTATAACCGCCGGCAGTTTGTCCGGCGTGGACGTTTATCATTTCGAATTCGTCCTTGACTTTTGTGGTAGCAAATACGTAATCCTTTCCTTCAAAATTTATTATCGAGCTCGATGGCAATACCTCCGCGTTGTGCGACGTGGTTTCAATACTCGCAGTGATGTACATGCCGGGTAACAGATGCTCATCTTCCTTGTCGAGGTGACAATGGATTCGCACCGTCCTTTCAGCGCTGATCTCTTTGCCGATCAAATAAACCGAAGCAGTTCGAAGTTCGGATTCGTGTGCCAGTTGAAAATTGACTTTCTGACCTACCTTAACTTTGCTGATATCCTTTTCGAACACCTGCAGCTCGGCGTGAATGTGTTCGATGTTTACGATCTTAAACATGACATCCGTAGCGTTCACATACTGGCCAATGTTTACGTTCACGACTGTGACATAACCCGCGATAGGTGAGTATAACTTCACGCCTGGAGTAATTGTAGCTTCCGACAAGGTCGATGCGTCGATGTTGATCATCCCGAGCTTCGCATCAAGACTCCTGACCATGGCTTTCATACTTTGAAATTGGCTCTTTGCCTGCTGCAATGCTTTTTGAGCATTGACATTCTCTCTTGCCAACTCGGTCTGCCGGTTGTATTCAGCATCAAGGAACTCGAGTTTGCTTTTGCTGTCAAGATATTCCTGTTGAAGCTGGATATATTCCTGGTTTTCGAGCGTCGCTATCACTTCACCTTGTTTTACCTTCATACCCTGCAACAATTTTGTTGACTTCACAAAACCTCCCATTGGCGCAGATATAGTGATAAGGTTTTGGGGCGGAACATCAAGCATGCCATTAACTTTCAGTGACGTTCCCATCGGCCTGGTCTCCAACGACTGTAGTGTTATGTTTGCCGCCTTGTGTTGCCCAGGCGTAAGCTTTATGACGTTCGAGGAATCGTTTCTGACTGCGTCGGTCTTATTCTCGGATTTGGGCGCACAGGCATTAATAAGGACAATGATGCTTATAGCTATGGTTATTTTTCTCATATTATTTACTTCCATTAAGGTAATGAATGGTTATCAGGCTTTGATTGTATTGATACAATGCATCAAGATATCCTTCGCGAATATTGAGCGCTTGCCTTAGATGCAGGAGCAAGGATGTGTAATCGAGTTCGCCGCTGTCAAAAGCTTTTCGGCTTTGGCGCGTAAGCAGGTCAGCAGTTGCCAGCGCTGAGGTACGGTAGTAATCAAGACTGTTCCTGTTTTTTATAAGTTCACCGTAAGCTTCGTTGTATTGCTGAGTGACTATTAATTCTTGCTCCTCTTGTTGTTTTTGTGCTGTCTTGATGGCGAGCCCGGCTGCCTTTGTGCGCGCTGAATGAGGTCCAAACCAAATTGGGATCGAGAGTCCAACCTGTATTCCCTGGAACCGTTTGTCCGAACCGTAGTATTGGTCCTGACCGTTGACGTTCTGGTATCCGATCAGGCTCTGATTGAAGTATCCAACATTGATATCCGGAAGAGCCCGCGACGCTTCGAATTTTTTCTGGTGGAGCGCGACCTCGACCTGCTGCCGTCCGAAAGCCAGCCCTGGATTTTGAGCGGAGATCAGCGAATCAATCTCAGTATCGTTGATGAAGTTTTCCAATTCACCGATCACATCATTGATCTGTGGTGATTGACACAATGATCGCAGATGTTGTATGGCGATTCGGATCTCTTCAATGTTTCGTGCCATTTGGTTTTTAAGATTCGCTAGTTGCGTTTCGGCCAGTGTTTTTGTAAGCAACGTTCCTTCGCCTGTGCGGTGATGTAGCTCAGCAACCCGAAGTAAATCCGACAGTATGCTATCATACTGAAGAAGTCTTTGCTGAATTTCTTTCAAGTAAAGCAATTCGTTATAAGTGGTTTTTACCTGGTAGATCAATTCATTCTGGGTAATGGCTTCGCGCAACTGTGAAGATTTCAACAGTTCCCGATTCAACGAACTAAGTCTGGCAAACACGCCGGGAAAAGGAATGCCTTGACTTATAGTAATGTTGTTGTCGTCATTGACGCTGTTGTATTGACCGTATATCAGTGAAACATCGGTTTTTGGAATCTCAAATGCTGTTGGCTTCAATGCCGCTACTCGTTCTGTTTCAAATGCAGCAGCTTGTACCCCAGGATTTTTTTCAATAGCCATTTGAATCGCTTCGGTAAGTGATGGTCGCTGTTGAGCGTGACCCAGCGTTGAAGCAGCGGTACAAATAATGATTATTAAACCAATCACTGTGTTCGGTTTGAATCGCGGCATGGTAAATTTTTCGCCGATGTAGTAAAGAACAGGAAGCACGATGAGGGTGAGTAGTGTGGCGCTTAGTAGCCCTCCGATCACTACCGTTGCAAGAGGTTTTTGTACTTCAGCTCCGCTTCCCCCTGAAAGTGCCATTGGCAAAAAGCCTAAGGACGCTACCATCGCTGTCATCAGGACGGGGCGCAACCGTGTTGATGCTCCTTTCATAATTATTTCCATTAGATCTTTGTTACCTTCTTTTTTTAATCTATTAAACCCTGCAATGAGAACTATTCCATTGAGCACGGATACACCAAAAAGTGCAATAAATCCAACGCCTGCTGAAATACTGAACGGCATTCCTCGCACCCAAAGAGCCAAAACACCTCCGATAGCCGATAAAGGAATTGCCGTAAAGATCAACAGCGACTGTTTCACGGAATGAAATGCGAAATAGAGCAAGGCAAAAATCAGGAGTAATGCAGCAGGAACAGCAATTGCCAGACGCTTTCGTGCTTCCTGCAAATTCTCAAACGTTCCTCCGTAGGTTACGTAATAGCCTGGGGTAAACTTTATTCGGCTGTCAATCTTTCGTTGAAGCTCTTCGACTATGCTTTGCACGTCACGGCCCTGTGTATTAAACCCTATGACCACACGCCGTTTAGCATCGTCGCGCTGGACTTGATTTGGACCAACCTCAAGCGTAATGTCGGCAATCTGTGTTATCGGAACTTGTTGCCCTGACGCAGTGGTAACATAGAGACTTTTTACATCTTCGATCGACTGGCGATTTTGCTTGTCGAGACGTACGACGATATCAAATCTTTTTTCCCCTTCAAATAAAAGCCCTGCACTTTGACCAGCCATAGCCGTATTAATAACGTCGTTCAACTGGTGGACAGAAATTCCAAATCGTGCGAGTTGTTCACGCTTCATTCTTATCATAATTTGTGGTAATCCCGTTATGTTTTCAATAAACAAACCTTCGGTGCCTTCAATACCCGATGCCAGCTTCCCAATCTGCTCGGCGTAATGAGTTAGTTCATTAAGATCTTCACCGTATACCTTCACGACTACATCCTGCCGTGCTCCTGTCATTAGCTCATTGAATCGCATTTGTATCGGATGCTGGAAACTAAATAATACTCCCGGTACATTTTCGTGTAAGACACCTGACATTTTTTCAATGATCTCATCTTTTGAAGATGCGCTTACCCACTCCGATTTGTCCTTCATCACGATCATAAGATCAGCCGCCTCAATGGGCATGGGATCGGTGGGAATCTCTGCAGATCCAATTTTTCCAATGACTTTTTCAACTTCGGGAAAATGTTTCAGTAACACCTGCTCCGCCTTGAGTGTGGCATCAATTGTTGCTTGCAGGCTGCTTCCCGTCAACGTACGTGTTTCCACGGCAAAATCCCCTTCGTCCAGTTCAGGTAAAAACTCTCCGCCGAGCGAGAGAAAGACAAGCAGACTAGCCGTGAGAAGAACTGAGGAGATTATGAGCACGATCCATTTATTGGCAATAGACCATCGGAGGATTGGGGTATAGCCTTCCTGCAAGCGTGCAATGAACCGGTCCGAGATATTTCTTTTATGTTCCGGGTTTTTGCTGAGGAACAACGCCGATGCCATCGGTACATAAGTCAAGGAAAGGAGGAATGCCCCGAGAATGGCGAAGATCACTGTTTGCGCCATGGGCTGGAACATTTTGCCTTCGATACCAACAAGCGATAAGATTGGGAGATACACAATGAGTATGATGACCTGTCCAAATGCTGCAGCGTTCATCATGTTCTTAGCCGATGTTGATACTTCGGTATCCATTTGCTGTCGCGACAAGGGTGACGCGAATCCGGCTGTTGAAATGTGAAGTAATGTCGCTTCAACAATGATGACCGCACCATCGACGATGAGGCCAAAGTCAATAGCACCAAGGCTCATTAGATTTCCTGAAACACCGAACAGGTTCATCATGCCGATAGCAAAGAGCATAGACAACGGTATGACCGAAGCGACCACAAGACCGGCACGAAGATTACCTAACAAAAGAACGAGGACGAAGATCACTATCAATGCTCCCTCTGCAAGGTTTGTCGACACCGTGGTGATAGCGTTGTTGACAAGTTTGGTACGGTCCAGGAATGGTTCAATAGTTACTCCTTCGGGTAAAGTTTTTTCGATCTGTTCGATGCGTTCCTTCACATTGGCGATGACGTTCGAGGAATTGGCGCCTTTTAGCATCATCACAACGGCACCAACGGTTTCGCGTTCGCCATTTTGAGTCATCGCTCCGTAACGGATAGCGCTGCCTAGCTGTATCGTTGCAACATCACGTATCAACAGAGGGATTCCTGACTGCGATGCACGAACCACGATGGTGTTTATGTCATCGACAGATTGGAGCATTCCTTCGCTTCTGATGAAGTAAGCGCTGGTATTCTTTTCAATATATGCGCCTCCGGTATTTTGATTATTGTTTTCAATGGCCTGAAAGATATCCGCAATGGATACATTCAGGCTTCGGAGTTTTTCCGGGTCAAGGCTGATTTCATACTGCTTAAGATGACCACCAAAGCTGCTGACATCCGCTACACCCTCGGTGCCCAGCAGTTGTCGGCGCACGATCCAATCCTGGATGGTTCTCAACTCCATCGTTGTAAACTTTCCTTCAAAACCTGGCTTTACAGCAAGAATGTACTGATATATTTCGCCCAGCCCGGTCGTGATAGGAGCAAGCTCCGGTGTTCCTACGCCAGGCGGTATTTGTCTTCTTGCTTCCGTAAGCCGTTCGCTTACTTGTTGCCTGGCCCAGTAGACATCAATATCGTCGGCAAAAACAATGGTGACGACGGAGAGTCCGAATCGCGAAAAGGATCGGATCTCCTCAATGCCGGGTATACTGGCCATCGTTTGCTCGACCGGGAAGGTTACCTGTCGTTCGATGTCCAACGCGGATTGTGAGGGTGCCACCGTAAGCACCTGCACCTGGTTATTAGTGATGTCCGGCACGGCATCAATCGGGAGCTGTGTAACGGAGTACGTTCCCCATCCGATCAATCCCAATATCATTAAGGCCACCAAAAGTTTATTGCGAATGGAAAATTCAATAATATGATTGAGCATGACGCTGAGTCAGATTAAGATTGTTTGAATGAATTTATAAACGCACGACCTCCATGCGTACAGAAGTAGTGTCAAAAGAACTTATAAGAATGGAATGTTATGCACGCGGCGGCTGCCAGATCGCGAATTGAAAGGATGATGCTACGAAGGGTGACTTGAACATCACTATTTCTCGGTCGTTAGTGAATGGTTGCGGCGTGGGGCTTGCTATATCTTCAGGAGGCAGGGCGATGGACAGCGATACTTCAGGACATTTGTCCTTGAAAGGCAACTCACTATCGTGGCCGTAATTAATATTTGCGTCAGGTCCGTAGTAATGAAGGGTTATGAACTCAAGGAGGCTGATATCAGGGTTCTCGGCGCGATGCTCCTGGTAGTGTAAGACGAAAATCGGCAGGCGCAGAAACTGGTGCAACTCTGTGTTTGCAACAAGATAGATCCAGAGGAACAATATCGCACACGCCCTTTTCATTATTATTACAAATAAACGAAGATAAGTTGAATTGATTTCGAATTCTTTCGCGTTTACTTTAGGAACGGTCTAAAATTCTAATTTAGACTATTATATTTTAGCGTTTTCGGATTTCTCAAAAAAGACACTACATGCATCCTCAAATACTCTTACACGGCTCGGCCGAACGCAAAATCGATCCAGTTCAGCTGCGCGCGGGATCATTGACTCTGCAATATGAGGCCGGCTTTCTTCGCTACATAAAGGTAGGGGAGACCGAAGTGCTCCGGATGATAAATTACAATATCCGCGATCATAACTGGGTAACCATCCCCATGGCAATCAGCGATGAAAAGATTGAACAAGACTCTAACGGCTTTCGCATTTCATATCGATCGGAGAGTAAGCTGGGTGATATCAGGTACCATTGGAAATGTCTTATGCGAGGAGATGAAGATTCAACCATCGTGTTTGAAGTTGAGGGCGAAGCGATGAGTTCTTTCAAAAGGAACAGGTTGGGATGTACAGTACTTCATCCGATAAAAACGTGTGCGGGCAAGCACTGTACTATCACTCATGCAAACAATCGCCAGGAGATCCTGAAGTTTCCAGAGTTGATCAACCCACATCAGCCATTTTTCGATATCCGTGAAATGCGTTGGAATCCAACGGACTCTGTAGAGGCATTTCTGCAGTTCAAAGGAGAAATATTCGAAACAGAAGATCAGCGAAACTGGTCTGACGCTTCTTATAAAACCTATTGTACTCCGTTGTCGATACCTTTTCCAGTTGACGTAAAGACTGGCGATAAAATCAGCCAGGCAATACGTCTGAACGTTGTGGCCAATAAGACGGCCGTTACGGATCGCAAGCAACCAATCATGATTGAGTTGGAAAAACAAGGCTCAACATCGTTCCCACACGTGGGCTTATTACACAGTGTGCTTGTTCACGATGCAAACATTATTGACAAGATCAAGAGCCTTAAGGTTGACTTTATCAGGGTACACGTGAATATAAATGATCGTGATCTGTTAAAGAACTTAAACCGTGTGTTACAAATGGCGCCGCTGCTCGAACTGGTGCTGTTTGTTGATGAAAAACCTGAGGAATCATTTATTGAAAGATTACTTCCGATTTCGGATCACATTAAACAATTTATCGTATTGCCCGTGACTGGCAAGACCACGTCGTCAAATTTAATAGACAATTTTGTGCCTATCCTTCGAAAGCATTTTCCGAAGGCGAAGGTCGGAGGTGGTACTGATGCCTTCTTCACGGATGTAAATCGTGAACGACCTCCATCCAATAAGTTGGACTTTCTAACCTTTTCGATCAACCCTCAGGTCCATGCATCCGACAGTACGACCATGGTAGAAAACCTCGAGACGCAAAATGATATAGTACACTCCTGTCGGGTCCTGGCGGCCGGTAAAGCGATTCACGTTGGACCTGTTACGTTAAAAATACGCGGAACATCAGCTGACCCTCGCCAACTTTCTATGTTTGGCGCAGCCTGGATGTTAGGGAGTTTCAAACACCTGGCAGAAAACGGAGTTGCGTCCATTACTTTTTTTGAAACCTCTGGATTAAATGGGATTATTCCACATCCCGACGAATCGTGGCCTGAAACATTTGTCGACGGTGACGACGCGGTATATCCTCTCTACATCGTTTTAAAAGAGCTCTTAACGCATAAACACAGCCGTGTTATTAAGTTGGTGAGCAATTATCCCCTGTTGGTTGACGGACTTGCGTTAACTGATTCCGATGGAAAGCTTACAATTTATCTTATGAACTTCACGGGAAAAGATCAGCTGGTAACGCTGCCCGCAGCTTCAAGAATGAGACGCGCATCGACCATTGATGACAACGTCATGGCCCGTTGGATAAAGAATCCGGACGGGCAGTTCCTCATGTTTAAGGAGGTTTCCACGACCGTGTCCCTGGCTCAGTATAGCATTACATTGTTGATGCAATAAAATTTAGGTGAAATGTGGAATAAAAGGCAACCGCCTGAATTTTTATCCGTATCAATACACAATTGTGACGTGTTCACGACGTTCTTAAAAGACCATCTCTCTGTTTCCTTCACCTTTGTGAAAGGTTCCGTTAAAATGGAATAGGATCAGAAAGATCTCTCTCAAAAAAGGCCACCTATTTTTTAGATGGCCTTTTTTTGTTGATCGATCCATCGACATTCTCATTGCCCTTTATTTCTATCGACGTTCGGAGTTGGACATTGGACGTTGGACATTGGACATTCTTGAACCGTCCTGAAAATAGTTGACACAACCTAGTCAATTATGAATTCTAAAAAGAAAGTTACTATTCGCTACAGCGAAGCCTTTAAGCATCAAGTAATCAATGAAGTGGAATCCGGTGTTACCTGTGCGCAGGTTCGGAAGAAATACGGTATTGGAGGCATAAATACTATTCAGTATTGGATGAAAAGATTGGGTAAATTAGAGTCACTACCAAAGGTTATAAGAGTGGAAAAGCCCGACGAAAAAAGCAAAGTTGAAGGACCTGGAACGTCAAATACGGGAACTGAAGAATGCCTTGGCAGAAACTCAGGTTCGCTGTGTGATTGCTGAGAGTAGATTCGAGATCGTCTGTGAAGATCACCTAGATGCAGAAGCCGTTAAAAAAAAACTGGACGAAGAACGATTGTCAAAGCAGTAGAGAAAGGTCAGTGCGTAAGCCTTGTATGCCGGCAGATGAAGCGTAGCCGTCAGAGTTATTATAAAACTCGGAAGGAGCAGCTTAAACGGTCGGAGAAAGATGAACAACTCTTACAAATCGTTCACGCAATAAGACATCTTATGCCTCGGATTGGAGGCAGAAAGCTTTACTTTATGATTCGAGAGCGTTTGAACAAAAGTGCTATAAAAATAGGAAGAGATCGTTTTTTCCATTGGTTGAGATGGCATGATCTGCTCATACGGCCTAAGCGAAGGTATGTGAACACCACACAAAGTCACCATCGATTCTGGGTCTATAAGAACTTAACGGAAAGTATGGGTGTGACCCAGCCTGATCGACTTTGGGTTAGCGATATAACTTACATTAGAACCCGGGAAGGATTTTGCTACCTAGCCTTGATTACTAACGCTTACAGTCGAAAGATAGTTGGCTATGATGTAAGTGACAGCATGGAACTGAATGGATGTATGCGCGCCTTAAAGTCAGCTCTCCAAACAGCCAGCGGTCTTGGACAGCTCATTCATCACTCGGATCGAGGCATTCAATACTGCTCCAATCAGTACACCAATATACTACTGGATCGAGGAATAAAAATAAGCATGGCTGATAAAGGGAACTGTTATCAAAATGCCATGGCCGAGCGAGTCAACGGAATGTCTTATCCTGAAAGTGAAATCTTCAAACAGGTCACAGAATCTCTAGTTCGGACACTGCAGGGTTTTAATATATCCAATGTCGAACTTCGGAGTGACGATGGGTTAACGAAGATAGTCAGGATTTCCGACGGACGCCGACAATGAAATAATTCAGCCCTTTCATTACTATTGACATATTTTTCCACTTCTATGAAATTTGATTTGGATGAAAGGCTCATTAACTATAGTGTATTGATTCTAGAAATTGTGGATTCCTTGCCTGACAATAAAGGAGCAAATCACTTGGCCAATCAAATTGTGAGGTCGGGAACAGCTTCCAGTCTTATGTATGGTGAAGCACAATCATCTGAATCACGAAAAGATTTCATTCATAAAATGAGGCTGCCTTTAAAGGAGCTTCGCGAAACGCATAATTGTCTCAAAATCTTGAGTAGGATGAGGTATCAAGATGCTCCGAATGAAAGGTTTGATCAGGCAGTCAAGGAAAGTCAGGAATTGATTGCAATATTTGCCAAAAGCATTGATACAGCGATCAAAAACTCCAAAGCCTAGAGCCTGATTTCATTTGGTTTTCAAATCTTGTATACATGAATTCCCGTATTTCTCTCGACGAGGGGAGTACGACACTGGATATTCACAGAATGTCAAATTTCCAATGTCCAATTTCCAATGTTGAAAGCAATAGTATCTAACGAAATTTTTCTTGACTTCTTTCCATTGGTGTAATACTGAAATTAAGCCACTCTGTGTGACGTATCACCGACACATCCACCATCGATAAGATACTGCGATGTGTCAGTTCCTTGAATAATTCATGTGTGCTGTTAACTACCTTACCATTGAAGGAGACTATGATATCACCTTCCTGCAGCTGCGATCTTGAAGCGGGTGAATCTACTTCTATCCGCGTAACAAAAAGGCCCTTCTTATTGGTCAGACTATAATGTGTACGGACCTTTGGATTGATTGGCACTTCCTGCAGAGCCAGGCCCATGTAGGCTTTGAATACTTTGCCGTCTCTTATCAGTTGCTGCACAATTTCTTTTGCTGTGTTTATATCAACAGAAAAACTCAGACCCTGAGCGCCTTGAATCATGGCAGTATTAACGCCAATCACATCGCCATCGGTAGTGATCATCGGCCCTCCAGAATTTCCAGGGTTCAATGCTGCATCGGATTGAATAACATTGTCAACCAGCCGGCCCGATTGTGTTTGAAGGGTTCTGCCCAATGCACTTATAACTCCGGTTGTAACAGTGTGTTGATAACCATAAGGATTGCCGATGGCTATGACAAATTGCCCGATCTGTAATCCGGAAGCGTCGCCTAATTTTGCAACCGAATAACCCTGTGCATAGATCTTTAGGATCGCAAGGTCCGTATCAGGATCCTTTCCGATCAGGGTGGCTTCGATCTCGTTTTCATTTAGAAGTCCCACCATTATTTTTTCCGCGCCGTCGACTACGTGGCAATTGGTGAAGACGAGACCATCCGAAGAAAAAATAAAGCCGGAACCTGATCCAGCCGGTCTGAGTTTCCCTTTTATCGTCTTATAGACATCTATTTTGACCACCGCGTTTTTTGTTTTTTCCACGGCGTCAATGATCATGGTTGAAAATGCATCCATAAAATTTTTCTTGAATGTTGTCTAGTTATCAAAGACGAATCCAGGATGGTTTTTATGCTAAAGTGACGGAGTTTAACGATGAAGTGCGACAAAATGCCTCTTTTCCGTATCTCTTGCCGGGTGCTCTTGAAGAGGCAGGCGCCGTTATCTGTTAATAGTTAATCGCCTTGCCCGCCGAAGCCCCGATGCATCGGGGCGTAGGAGGGTTAATCGTGGTGGGTGTGCGGCGCCGCTATCCGCGTTGCCTGCCGACCGCGTGCGCGGTGGCGCAAGCCTTGCGTCGTCAGGGATACCTAATGTGAGTGTGAGTGTGTAAAATTTTTCACTGTTCCCAACTGAAAGTAACTTAGAACTCATCCCAACCCATAGCCGATTAACTTCCCAACCGGCCAGGCAGGCGGATAACAATTGACCCTGATTGGCAAGCAGGGATTAACAGAGTGGTAATTAGGGCCTTTTATGTGGTCTTAAAGCACAGTTTCCTTTAGATAAATAAATAAATGGTAGAGATGTTACCTGCGCATGGTCCCGCACATTAATGAGCAGCTTTCTGGCGCGGAAATAGCTGTTTAAAAAGTGATTTCCGGTCCCAGGTACAAAGTACAGAATGGCTTTTTGGGTTGGACCTTCTGTTAACACAAGCTTTAATCTACAACCCGCATTGAGGTTGATGTCTATAGTGGTTTTTTAATCTTTAGGTGCTATGAAAAAAATAGTAGCAATCGCCGCCTTCTTATTTTTTGGTGGTGTTGCAGTCGCTCAGGAAGCGACAACAATACTGGTTCCCGAATCCGTTAAGGATGCTTTCAGTTGCCTTTATCCAACGATCAGCCGCGTCAGCTGGGACTACGATGAAGTTAATTACTCCGCAAGTTTTAAGCTGGATGATAGAGCAATGGCTTTGCTCTTTGACGAATACGGCTCAGTCGTAGAAATCAAGAACGAGATCAAACTTTTTGAACTGCCATTGGATGTGAATCACCTTCTTAAGAAGGAGTACTCAGACTGGCACATTGGCAAAGCGTCCCAAATCAATTCCAACGGAACGGCTTATTACGAGACGGTAGTTGAGAAAGAAGAAGAGACCATGGTCCTTGTGTTCAACCAACACGGTGGCCTGCTTCTCAAAATGCTGCTGTAAGTCTGTTTAGTTGCAGGCAGGTATTAC
>DATHIE010000143.1:0-8616 GCA_035316905.1 Chryseolinea sp.
AGTCTGTACGGCTGGGTGATTGTTCATTGAAAGTCGTACATATAAGCATTGGAACATCCGCTGCTGAAGGTGCAGGCTCAACATTATAAGGATGTTGTGGCAGATAGTTTCCATCTACGACGGGAGCAAAGCCACCGCCGCCTCCGAACATGGGCAACTTCATTTCTTCTCTGTACTTTGCCAGCCCCCTGGTCGCAAACTCATGATACTGTTTCCATGGCATCTGTTGGAGCTTATCCATCTCGTCGTATGTTAGTCCTGCTTCCTTAAGGACATACCCCGCCAATTTTTCTGCATTTACTTTCTCTACTGCTTTAAGTGAAGAGCCACTCAATGCAACGGCCTTGTGGAACAGACCTTTCGCAGCAGGCATCGCAGTAAGCACGCATACTTTTGCACCACCACCGGACTGTCCCATGATAGTCACGTTGCCTGGATCGCCACCAAAATTTGAGATATTGTCGCGAACCCACTCAAGGGCGGCGACACAATCCAACATTCCAACATTTCCGGATGCCGCAAACTTTTCACCAGCAGCACCAAAGTGAGCATACCCAAACGGACCGAGCCTGTGGTTGATGGAGACAAAAACGACGTCACCTTTGCGTGAAAGACTCTCCCCGTGGTATCCATCTTGCTCAATAGCGTTTCCGTTGGCATAACCGCCACCGTGCAGCCAGACCATCACAGGACGTTTCTTGCCATCGTTGATAGCCGGCGTCCACACGTTAAGCTTGAGGCAATCTTCGCTCACATCGTCATAGTTCCAATGGTCGATAAAAGATGCATAAACGTTGGCATATCTTTTATCCATGTTTTGAGGAGCCGTGTTTGCCCACCATACTACTGGGAGCACTTCGGTCCATGGTTTTGGCTTCTGAGGAGGCATAAACCTATTGGCGCCTGACGTATCGGCTCCGTATGGGATACCCAGGAAAGTATTAATTCCGCGAAGCACAAAACCTCTGACTTTACCGAAGGTTGTACTCGCGACAGCAACATTATCGCCAATGAATAAGATCTGACCGTCTTTGTCTGTGTTTTCACGCGCTACAGAAGCTACGCCAGGTGCTGATATGCCTAAAGCGGCTGCACTTAGCCCCACATTCTGAATAAATTTTCTGCGATTGGTCTTCATAGTGGATTTTTTTATGGGATGAGTGTATTGGAACACATTAGGATCTCTTAGCGAAAATTAATTTACATTTAAAATGGCCCTTTGTCAATCATTCCTTTGATCTGGCATAAACCCTCTTTTAATGCAATGAATCATCAACAACTTCCTCAATGGAGTAATTTTGATGTTTTTGTTAATGCCGCACAGCTCAGTAAGGAGGATCAGCTGCTGGTCGGAGGAAAAAACCTTTAAGTTTTCAATAAACGCGACCCTGCGGTTGCCAAGATGAGAAGGGAATATTGTGTTGATATAAGGAACATAAACCCTGTATTCGACACTCTTCTTGCGAAAGAATCTGGCGATCTGCGTCCACGTCATTCCATCGTTGGGCCGCGTGAGCACGTCTGCGGAGTAGTTTATAAGTATTTCGTTCAACGCTTTTGAATTTGGCGACGTGTCAATTCGAGGATCTCAACTATGCTTTCTTGTTTAATTCAATCTTAACGATTAGGTCAACCACATCGCTTACAACAAGCTCGCCTCCTGTTGCCTTATTGTTCCAGGCCAGGCCGTACTCCTGTCTGTTTACAGAACCTGTTAGTTTGAATCCGGCCTTCGCGCCACGGTCAGTGGTAATGGAACCACCGTAGGTAACATCGAACTCCACTTTTTTGGTTACGCCCTTCATCGTAAAGTCGCCCACCAGTTTATACTTGCCTCCGTTCTTCACAAGGTTTCCCTTGAACGCTATTTCGGGATACTTCTCAGCTTCAAAAAAATCGGGTGATTTAAGATGCGTGTCTCTGCGTTCATTGTCCGTATCTATGGATGTGGTCTTCGCCGTGAATGAGATTTCAGCTCCATTGAAGTCTTCACTCTTGCTGACAATTGTTCCATCAAAGTCGTTGAATTTTCCTTCAACTTCTGACACCGCCATATGTATGACGTTGAATCCGACCTTTGAGTGTGACTTGTCAATCGTCCACGTTGTTTGAGCAAAGGTTGAGCTCATAATGACAATGCTGAATAGAAATGCAAATGATTTTTTCATAAAGTTTTGTTGTTTCTTGTTTGATTAATGTCCGTTTCAGACGGGATAAAAGTAGATGTTATCCCATTAAAATTTGACCGATTAACATTTCATTAACAAAATTCTTACCAGAATAACGCGATAAATGCATCGCATGTGTAAAACGTACACAATGAAGGTTTTATGATGTTCGATTAGTATCAATAAATGTTTGAATAGTTGCCAAACGTGAACCGTTGGCAGCCTTTCCTCCGACGAAACGGGATTGGGACCAGTCAAAAGGGATGAAAAGTTCAATGATCTATCGTGAGAATCACGTTGCCGATCTTTTCGCCTGTGGCCACGTAGTTGTAGGCTTCAGTTATTTTTTCTAACGGGTACACCCGGTCAATGACGGGCCTAAACTTGCCTTTTTCGATAAGCTCCCTGATAAACAATAGTCCTAGCTTAACATCGTTGGGTGGAACCAATAGCGCTCTTTTTCCTCCCACCAGCGGAGTTATCAACGTGGGTATAAGATTGATCAGCCCGTTTGACCACAAGTAAATGCCCTTTTCTTTCAACAATATTTTGCACTCATAAAAGGAGTGCTTACCGACAGCATCAAAAACAAAATCATAACGCTCTTCATCCTTTGTAAAATCTTCCTTCTTGAAGTCTATAAACTTGTTTGCGCCAAGTGATTTTACCAGGTCGAAGTCCTTTGTATTGCAAACCGCAGTGATGTAAACATCGTAGTAGCGGAGGAATTGAACAAAAGAAGTGCCGATCGCACCTGTAGCGCCATAAACCAATGCTTTTTGTCCTGGCCTGGGCCTGAGATGTAAAATCGGGATGGCCGCGTAGAATGCTCCTTCGAGACACGCGGCGGCTTGTTGAAATGTAAACGACTCGGGGATTGTTACCACTCCTGCATTTTCGGCGATCGTAACGAACTGCGCATGTGAACCGATGCCAATTACACCGCCAAATCCCATTACTCTTTCACCTACCTTGAACGTAGACACTGCCTTGCCCACTTGTTCAATAGTTCCGGCGAAATCGCAGCCGGTAGAAGCCATCCGGGGTTTAAGCAATCCGGTGAGCAGTCGCATGAATAGTGGTTTGCCGGTCAGCACGTGGTAATCACTTCGGTTAACAGTGGTTGCATGCACCTTTATCAATAAGTCTTTGTCGCCGGGAGTCGGAGTGTCAACTTCTTCGATTTTGAGAACTTCAGGAGGACCATATTTCGAACGGACAGCAGCTTTCATGTAAAAGACCAGGATTTACTTCTAAGATACGACCACCATTCGGTCAAGGGCTAATAGCATAGGAAATATTTCAGTCAATCATTCAACCTAAAGCATTAACTTTCTTAACGCATATGAAAGGTAAACTTAACATTGTTTTGGGGTGCTGCCTGTATCTAATATTCCAGACGTCCTTTTCCCAGCCCCATGCGACACCAAAGCGCGTTGACCTTTCTGTCAAACAGGGCAAGGAGAACCTAAATGTCTTCCACGATTGGATCCGTAATAATAATCCAGGTAGCCAGCTGATAAATCATCTTTTTGAACAGGCTTCACACTTCTATGATGTACGCGATACGGAAATTGCCAAACTGCGAGAAAAAAAGGATTGGATCGAAAGACAAACATTGGTGAAGAGGAAGTTGCAACAAATTGTTGGTCCATTCCCCCAAAAAACTCCGTTGAACGCGATCATTACAGGTACAGTAAAAAAGAATGGTTACAGGATTGAAAAAATCATTTTTGAATCGATGCCTGAGTTTTATGTTACAGGATGTCTGTTCATTCCCGATCGTTTAAAGGGAAAGGCGCCCGCGGTTCTTAATCTTATCGGCCATGAACAGGAGTCATTCAGGGCCGAGTTGGATCAGGTGATCATCCTGAATCTTGTGAAGAAAGGAATAGTCGTATTAACAATCGACCCGCCTGGACAAGGAGAACACGTTCAATATTTTGATCCCAAAGTAAAATTATCTTCAATTGGATATAGTGTGATCGAACACTGTTATTTCGGCAATCAATGTTTCCTATCAGGTTCTTCCGCAGCCAGATACTTCATTTGGGATGGAATTCGCGCGATCGATTATCTCACAAGCCGCAAGGAGGTCGATGCCGCAAGAATCGGTGTAACGGGATTTTCGGGTGGCGGTACCGTTACGTCTTACCTTGGTGCTTTTGATGACCGCGTAAAAGTCGCAATACCCAGTAGCTGGTCGACCGCTTCACGACGGCAATTAGAAACCAAAGGCGCTCAGGACGCGGAAGCGGAGTTTCTACGTGGCCTTTCTAACGGAATTACCTTCGAAGACCTTATTGAAGCTAGAGCTCCGAAACCGACTATGATGACATTCACTTCCCAAGATGAATATCTTACTCTTCAGGGTGCACGTGAAGCATATAGTGAGATACAATCCGCATACAGCGCTTTTGACAAATTGGAAAACCTCGTGTTGGTGGAAGACGACTTCAAACATTGGCTCACGCCGAAGATCAGGATTGCCATCTATTCTTTTTTTATGAAACATCTGGGAGTTGCCGGCGACCCAGTTGAAGAAGAGATTGAGTTGCTTAATGCAGAAGAATTAAAAGTAACTTCTACCGGACAGATATCGACGTCGTTGGGGGGACAGTTGATATTTGACGTAAACAGTAAGGAAACGGAACGTTTGTTTGACAAGGTGCTCGTTTCGAGGAAGGACATTGATAACCATCTCGTAAATACGTTGTCAAAAGCTAAAGAAATATCCGGGTACATAGAGCCAACGTTGAATACGACGAAGGAGGCATTCATCAATGGACGCTATCAGCGGGATGGGTATACGGTCGGTCTATTTGCGATCGATGGAGAGGGCGAATACGCTATTCCATTTCTTCTTTTCATTCCTGATAAAAGACCAGACAAGAGCCCAGCGATCATCTATCTTCATCCGGAGGGTAAGATTACCGACGCCGGTCCAGGCGGCGAAATTGAAAAACATGTAAGACAGGGATACATCGTTGCTGCAATTGATCCGCTTGGCATTGGTGAGACAAAAAATCGTGCTACGAGGGGTTTAGCTGACGGATATACAGGAGTAATGATCGGCAGAAGCATTGTCGGCATCCAGGCCGGTGACATCGCAAGGGTCGCAAAATATCTTGGCAGAATTAAAGACGTGGATAAGGAAAGGATCGGAGCAATAGGCAAAAATGGCATGTGCCTTCCGCTTATTCACGCGGCAGCTTTTGAGCCTTTAATCAGTAATGTGATACTCATTGGTTCTCTTATTTCTTACCGTTCCGTAGCGATGAACCGTTTTTATCGCGTTGGTGTCACAGAGAATGAAGGTGGTGGACTATGGCATCCGTATGAGATTGATTTTAGCTGGGGGGTGGGTGGTGTATTGACTGCTTATGACCTTCCCGATCTTATTGCTTGTATTGCGCCAAGAAAAGTTGCCATGTCAGGGCCCAAAGATCAAATGCTCGAACCGGCACCGAATGAGTTGATCGATAAAGAAATGGAATTTCCCAAAGCTGCGTATGCTTCTAAAAATGTTTCTTCAAACCTTAGGGTGAGCTCGTCACAGGTAGACCTTGATACGACCATCAAATGGTGCTTTAATACAGAGCAGTGAATGGGTCGCTCAATGGGACTGTCGTCCCTCGTTAATATCTGTCATTCAGAGCGTTTTCTGAATTGTCAAAGGACTGCGCCAGTGGAATGGGTTTTGCAAATTGGCTTAACGCGGGTGAATCATCACGCGAAGAAGCTCGTCGAACCATGCGCTTTACTACGTCAGAAGGATCCCTTCGCGACGGCGTGCGGTTCTATTTAGTAACGTGTGCCTCCATTTCTTGCGAGCAAGCTTTAATAAAAAGAGTTCGCGCTCAGGATGACAGAATCAAAAGGACCGTTCAACCATATTCATGGCCTGGTTGACACTCTCAACCATACCTTCAATTTTCGTCAGATCCTCTCCCCATAACGACTTATTAGCTAAAACAGAGGTAGCCACATGGCTAGCGTTATTGGATTTCCAGACCTCATTGAAGAATGAAACCACATCTGCCGAATCATTGACAGGTAAATTTTCGCCCCTCCATTCTCCTTTATAAAATCTAATCATCGCTGCAAAGGAAAGGACAAGGTTTGTGGGCAGGTTGCCTGTTCTTCTATGATACTCAAGTATTGATGGTAAGACGCGCACCTTGAATTTTGATGTGGAATTCAGGGCAATGCTTTTTAGCTCATGTCTGATGAATGGGTTTTGAAACCGCTCAAGTACGTCTTTTGCAAACTGGTTTAGTTCATCGGGGGGAGAATCCAACGTGGGAATAATCTCTTCAAATATTGTTTTCTTAATAAATGCCCCGCAATAATTATCCTCAACCGATTCTCTCACAGTTCGGAGCCCACGTAAATACGCGAGTGGGGTTAGCGCAGTATGAGCGCCGTTTAATATTCTTACTTTCTGAGTCCGGTATGGCGACAGGTCTTTTGCATAAATTACGGACAAACCTGCCTTGTCCGCCGGAAAAAGTTTGCGTGCTTCTTCAGGTGCTTCAATCACCCAAAGATGAAATGGTTCGGCCGATACAACCTGGTTGTCTTCGTACCCGATCTTCGATTGTAAATCGCCTATCGTTTCTTTTGGAAAGCCGGGAACGATTCGATCGACAAGCGTATTGCAAAACGTATTGCATTCATCAACCCATTGCACAAACCCGGAGGGAAGTTTCCAATGTGAGCAGTACTGCAAGACTACGGACTTCAATGCGTCACCATTTTTTTCGATAAGCTCACAGGGTAAGAACACTAATCCACTCGATTTGTCACCTTTAAGGGTGTTGAAACGGTGATAGAGCAATACTGCGACCTTGCCTGGAAAACTGTCCGGCATTTGATCCGGACCGTGATCATCAGGAGAGAAAACTATGCCCGATTCTGTTGTGTTAGACACGACAAACTTCAATTGAGGATTTTCAGCAGCTTGCAAAAACGCTTCGCGGTTGTCATAAGGATCGACAAAACCGGAGATGCACGTTATTAAGCGCGTTTCCGATATCATCTTTCCGTTCTGTAAACCCAACACTGCCACGTGATAGAGTCCGTCCTGATCGTCCTTCTTTTTGCTACTACCTTTTCGCAACGGCCTAACTATTTGTACGTCGCCGTTGAAATTCATTTTTTCATTCAGAATATCGATTATCCAGTCTGCAAATCCCCGCAAAAAATTTCCGTCGCCGAACTGAAGGACTTTAACAGGACGCAGTTGCGTAGACGTGGCGTTGATTCTGTTTAATTTTTTCAACATCGGTTAACTTAAAGGGTTGTAGTTATTTCTTCCTCATCGAAGATTGACGAACGATGAGTTCCGGCTTGAGCACAATCTTTTGAGGAATAAATTTCTTATCCTCATCCAAAACTTCCTCCAGGAAAATTTCGGCGGCGGCATTGCCCATTCGCAGACTGTGTTGTTCGACGGTTGTTATAGAGGGTTCTGTGAAAGAAGTGTAGGGCTCGTTGCTGAAGCCCACCAGCGCGACATCCTGAGGGACTCTAATATTCTTTTCTTTCAAGACCTGAAGTGCGCCTAATATTCCGAATGCACTGGAAGAGAACACGCCATCAGGCATTTCTTTGCCTTTAAGCAATTGTGCCATGCTATTTCTTCCGTCTTCCAGCTGCAGGTTACTTTCGATGACAAGATTTTCTGTGAGTGCAAGACCATGAGCAACTAGTGCGTCTTTGTAACCACGGAGTCTGTCTCGGTAAATGCTGATTCGTTGTGCCCCTGCGAAGTGTGCAATGCGGCTGCATCCCTGCTGAATGAGATGTTCGGTGGCCTTAAACGCACCGAGATAGTCGTCCACCACGACATGACTGACTTCCAGCTCATCGTTGGAGCGATCGAAAAGGATCAGAGGGATTCCTCGTTCCTTGGCTTTCAGGAAGTGGTCGAAGTCCCTAGTCTGTTTTGCAAATGAAGCGATGATGCCGTCAACTCTTGACCTTAGCAGTGCTTCAACTGTCGCAACTTCCTTGTCGTAGTCGTCATAGCTTTGACAGATCATCACATTGTACTTCGCCTGGTTAGCGATTTCTTCGATCCCTCTTACAACAGAAGAAAAAAAACTCCTATCGACGGTAGGTACAATAACACCAATGATGTTACTCCTCCCGTTGCGCAATGCTGCGGCAATTTGGTTGGGATGATAGTTTAGTTTTAGAGCAGTTTTTTGTACAGCTTTTTTGGTAGCATCGCTTATCCTTGGATTGTCATTTAACGCGCGCGATACTGTTGATGCCGTAACGTTCAGCTTCTTTGCAATGTCGTGTATCGTTGTTTTCTCCTTTTTCATTTTCCAACGTTACGTTAGGATTTGCCTCATCGCAGATCGGAAGGATTCACGACATCCATGTCACTGTAATCCAGATTTTCTCCGGCCATTCCCCATATAAACGAGTAATTGCT
>DATHIE010000144.1:0-6547 GCA_035316905.1 Chryseolinea sp.
GATAAATGGCAATCGAAAAAATTCAATTACGGCAGCAAGATTGTAAATATCGTTGCCGATAAAACACAGGTGGGATCTCTCGGCGCCGTGTGTTATGATGACGAAGGTGTTAAATGTGGTCAGTGGGACGTCATTAAAGAAGGCATATTGGTTAACTATCAGACTATACGCGATCAGGCGCATATACTGGGACTTCCTTCGTCGCAAGGATGCTGTTATGCTGACAACTGGAGCAGTGTGCAATTCCAGCGCATGCCAAATATTTCGCTTCAGCCAGGTAAAGAAAAACGAAGCATAGACGACCTCATCAAAGGCGTAAAAAAAGGTATATACATTGTTGGCGATGGCTCATTCTCTATCGATCAACAGCGTTATAATTTCCAGTTCGGTGGTCAGCTGTATTACGAGATCAAAGACGGGAAGATTGCAGGAATGTTAAAAGATGTTGCGTACCAGTCCAACACGCAGGAATTCTGGAATTCGTGTGCTGACATGGCCGATCAAAGCGACTACCGGCTTGGCGGATCGTTCTTCGACGGGAAGGGACAGCCCCAACAGGTTAGCGCAGTGTCCCACGGATCGGCAACGACGCGTTTCAACGGAGTAAATGTTATCAACACAGCAAGAAATATCGGATAATACTATGGCAATACTTACAAAAGATGAAGCATTTGCACTCCTGAAAAAAGTGCTTAGCTACTCAAAAGCAGACGAATGCGAGGTTAATTTGAACGGAACCAACACAAGTAACGTCCGGTATGCACGCAATGCGGTTTCAACCAGTGGAACTGTGAATCAGACGAGTCTCGTAGTCTCATCAGCTTTCGGGAAAAAATTAGGGATCGCGACCATAAATGAATACGATGATGCTTCCCTTGAAAAAGTGGTTCGACGCGCCGAAGAGCTCGCACAGCTAGCACCAGAGAATCCGGAATTTGTTCCTTTTCTGGGACCTCAAACCTATAACGAATCACACACATTTTCTCAAGCGACAGCAGCTCTAACGCCTGCCCTACGCGCTCAATCGGTGGAGAAAAGCCTGAAGGTCGCAAAAGACTCTAAGCTCGTCAGCGCCGGCTACCTCGAAGATACTGTTGGATTCGCCGCGATGATGAATTCCAAAGGTCTCTTTGCATATAACACCGCTACCAACGTGAACTTCTCTGTAACCATGCGCACTGAAGATGGAAAGGGATCGGGGTATTCTACGAAAGGTTACAACGACGTTACCAAACTCGACACACAGAAGGCAACTCAAATTGCAGCCGACAAAGGAATAAAGTCGGCTACGGCAAGAGCGATCGAGCCAGGAAAGTATACAGTAATTCTTGAACCGACTGCCGGGGCAGTACTGCTGGAAAATATTTTCTTTGGGCTTGATGCACGCCAGGCGGATGAGGGCCGCAGCTTCCTCAGCAAAACGGGTGGAAAAACTAAACTGGGAGAAAAGCTTGTCGACGAACGTGTCAATATCTACTCGGATCCTCTCAATGCGGAACTTCCAACAAGTCCATGGACTGGTGACGGTAGGCCGCAGGAAAAGGTCTTCTGGATAGAAAAAGGTGTTGTGAAGAATCTGACATACTCCCGATACTGGGCAGAAAAGCAAGGTGTCAAAGCCATTCCGGCCCCTGACGGTGTGATCATGGACGGCGGAACAAAATCGATCGAAGAATTGATCAAAGAGACAAAGAAAGGGATACTTGTAACCCGCCTGTGGTACATACGTCCCGTTGATCCGCAAACCTTGTTACTAACTGGATTAACGCGTGATGGTACTTTCTATATCGAGAATGGCGAAATCAAATACCCGATAAAGAACCTGCGCTTTAATGAAAGTCCCGTGATAATGCTTAACAATCTCGAGGAGCTGGGCAAGGTGGAAAGAACAGTAAGTGGCGAATCTTTCGCTCACTACCTTATTCCTCCTATGAAGATCCGTGACTTTACATTCTCAAGTCTGTCTGATGCAGTTTGATCTGCAACATTTGACCTCAAAAATCCCTGGCGTATTGTCAGGGATTTTTTTTAATATACTATTACCAAAATCCGCATCCTTTTAATTGACTGAAATTTGTGACTTTGTAATTTATCTCCGCTTATATAATTTCTCCTCTCGTATTAAGCGCAGAAAAATGAAATTGCAACGTCCGCCAAAGGCTTTGCGAAGGCGGACATTTTAATTATGCGCGATCAGAACAAATTCTTCTTCACCCGCCTGCAATATGAATCGGGAGACTGGGATGTAGATCAGCGCATGCCTGTAAATGTTTTGAACTCACTGATCGAGTACACGACGCTGCCGGTAGATACCCAGGAAAATATTGTGGCCCTGAACAACGAAGAAATATTCAACTGTCCTTTCTGTTACCTTAGTGGTCACAAATTGGTTGAGTTTACTTCGCAGGAAAGAGAAAACTTTGAAAGATACGTTCGCAACGGCGGATTTGTCTTTGTCGACGACTGTAATCATGATATAGATGGATTATTCTCCAAGTCATTCGAATCACAAATGCAACGGATCTTCGGACCTTCGGCCTTGAAAAAAATACCCAATAATCACCCGTTATACTCCGCTTTTTTCAAATTCGATGGTCCCCCGACAACTACCCAGGAACTTAATGGTTGGGGCGACGATATTGTGCATGATTATCTCAAGGCAATTGAAATTAATGGACGAATAGGTGTTCTGTTCAGCAACAAGGATTATGGTTGCGAGTGGGATTATGATTTCCGGAATAAACGATTCTACAAAATCGATAACACGCGCTTTAGCGTTAACATAGTAATGTATTCAATGCTGCGTTGATAATACGCGCAAATGGCACAAAGTAATCACGACATGACTCAAGATCTAAAAAAAGCAGAGCAGGCTGTACAGGATATAATTAACAAACTTGGCGCACTCCGTCAGGAGATTAAAAAAGCAATTGTCGGTCAGGAGGAAACCATCGACCAACTCCTGATCACGTTCCTTTCCGGTGGCCATGCATTGCTCGAAGGCGTGCCTGGGCTGGCAAAGACATTAATGATCCGAACGCTTGCCGATGCTATTGACCTTCGTTTCAGGAGAATTCAGTTTACGCCTGACCTGATGCCGTCCGATATAATCGGTACTGAAATCCTTGAAGAAGATCATACGACTGGCAAACGCTTCTTTAAATTCAACAAGGGGCCCGTTTTCTCGAATATCATTCTTGCTGACGAGATCAACCGCACGTCGCCAAAAACACAAGCTGCGCTGTTAGAAGCTATGCAGGAGTTCGAGGTCACTTATGCAGGTACAACGTATCCGTTGGAACGACCGTTTTTTATACTCGCTACACAGAACCCCATTGAACAAGCAGGAACATTTCCGCTTCCGGAAGCTCAGCTCGATCGCTTTTTACTTTACATCCGTATTGGATATCCTACAGCCGAGGAAGAACGCTCGATCCTTGAAAATACTACCGGTAGAAAAAACTATCAGATCAATAAGGTAATTGAGGGTGCGACCATACTTGACGCGCAGCGGCTTGTGCGTGAGGTACACATTAATGCCGATCTTGTGGAGACTGTCAGTCGCATCGTAAGAGCTACCCGTCCAGGTGACAGCGAGTTGAGTTTTGTGAAAGATTGGGTGCGATGGGGCGCGGGACCTCGCGCGGGACAAGCAATGATTCTCACAGCAAAAGCAAGAGCCTTACTTCGTGGAAATTTTTCCGTCACCCCTGACGATATACAGAAAGTCGCTTTCCCTGTGTTGAGGCATAGAATACTCATGAACTTCAAAGCCGAAGCTGAAGGCGTAACACCTGATAATATTACTTCGAGACTGCTCGAAACCATTAGTCTAAAAAGCAACAGGATCTAGAACGTGAATGCCGAGATCAAAGAGCTCTTAAAACCAGAAATCCTCAACACTGTCAGTGGATTAGAACTCATTGCCCGCATTGTGGTAGAAGGTTTTATGAGTGGCAGCAACAAAAGTCAGACGATCGGATCAGGTCAGGAGTTCAGTCAATACAGAACCTACGAACCGGGTGATGACCTGAGACAACTGGACTGGAAGATGTATGCGCGTTCGGAACGTTATTACATTAAGCAGGCAGAGATCGAAACGAACATTACCGTTAAATTCATTCTTGATGCCAGCGAATCCATGGGATATGCCGAAAACGGTACCAGCAAGTTGATGTACGCGAAGGTTATGACTGCGGCACTTGCATATCTGGCACGAAAGCAGAGCGATACTTTCGGGCTGTTCACTGTAAATAATAAAACCATAACTGCGATACGACCGCGGTTTGAACAACAGCAATTCATACGATTCCTCACCGCACTCGTAAATCTTCAGAGCGAAGGAACCTGGAAGCGCGATAATGGACTGGAAGGTTTGTTCGGCCATCACGGGAAAGAAATGATACTGTTCTTTACCGATCTATACGACGAGGATGCTGACCTTCTCAAATTCATTTCAAGGTTGAAAACTCCGCGGAACGAAGTGATAACCTTTCATTTGATGGGAAAGAACGAAATGGACCTGGCGTTCAACGGTTCTTTCACCTTTGAGGATCTTGAAACCGGCGCTCACGTCAAGGTTGACACCGCGCTTCAACAAAAACAATACTCGGATCACGTAAACAAATGGGTTCAGGAGTCACGGATGTGGATGCTTGAAAGACATATCAACTACGAGCTTGTTCAAATGAACAATTCGTTCGAACAATCATTGCGAAATTTTCTAAGAGTCAGAAAAACTGTCCTTCGTTAATGCAGCTCATCAATCCGATATGGTTATGGGGCCTGACGGGTTTACTTATCCCGATTGGAATTCATTTGCTAAGCCGGAAGGAAGGAAAGATCATCAAATTCGGAAGTCTTCGCCACCTGGAAGAATCGCAAACAAAACAATCCATCAAAGTCAGACTTAATGAAGTGGCCCTTCTGATGCTGAGATGTGTGTTGATATTTCTTATTGTGATCCTTTTATGCGGACTAAGTATTAACCTCTTTCAATCTCAAAAAAGTCAATGGCTCGTTCTTGAGGATGGGTTGGAGCGTGATACTTCAATAAAGTCGCTTGTTGACAGCCTCAAGCAACAAGGCTTCGAGGTCAAGAGCATGAAAAAAGGATTCCCCGATGTTTCAGGTGAACAAACGGAGCCTTTTACGAACTATTGGGAGTTGGTAGACAAGCTTCCTGTTGAATCATTAGATGAGGTCATTATCGTATCTTACAGCTTTGCGTCGAAGTTCAGAGGAAAACGTTTGTCCCTCCCGGAAAACGTAACATGGATCTCTAAAGAACCTGAGCAAAAAGAATTCGCGCTCAGTGGAATAAAGTTTTCGAACGATTCGGTTCTGGTACGTATGGGTAAATCGTCGGCCCTGCAAACATCCTTCACAAATCAAACGGAACGGGTAGATCAATTGGCCAGTCAGAGCTCATCGGAAAAAAAAATTACGCCAATACCTCCAGATACATTAAGCGTCACAATATATGCTGACACAGACTTCGAATATGACCGGAAAATAATAACAGCAGCCTTGCGGGCGATCGAAAAAACGATCCCAATAATTTTCAAAACCTCCAGTGTGGCGCCGGCAGAAAACCAATCTGACGATCATAGTGATTGGATTATTTGGCTTTCGCAAAAAGATCCTGGAGCCTTGAATGCCAGTAGCATTATTTTCAGGGAAGATCTTGGAAGCAACGCTCTCCTAAAAAGAGTGAAGGGCAAAGACCAGGTACAGTGGCAGATAATGAATCATCTGAACGAAGAGAACGCATTAAAGGAACAATTGCCCTTAAGTCTGTCCCACATCCTTTTGAACGAAGACTTAATTCAAGCAAGGGCCGACAGCCTTGACCAGACAATCCAACCCGAAGAACTGTTGTGGTCCGGAGATAAAAGCAATACATCATCGGCATCCATTCGTTTGGCGGATAGCCAAAACGATCAATACCTGCTCGTTGCGATCATCGCATTATTAGTCATTGAAAGATTCATCGCATCCAAACGCAACGCATGAGTTTTGATGAGGCACGATATTATCTTGACAAAACACGACGTAAGTACATCTTAATCCGCGTAACGGAATTGGTTTTAAGCGCTGCGGCTGTTGCTTTTTTGGTCCTATGCATTCTGCAAATAACACCTTCAAGCGGATTGTGGAATCTTTTTATCGCAATCGGCAGTGGTCTGATCTTTTTTATATTACGTGCGATTCACCTTCGCATCTTCCAACTAACAAATTCCGGAGTCGCCAGTTATTTAAACAGACACTATCCTGCATTGGAAGAGAGTGCGGATCTGATCCTTAAAGAAGATGAAGAGCTCACTTCAATTCAACAGCTGCAAAAGACCAGATCGGTTCAGCACCTGGAGTCGCTTTATCCATCCATCAAGTTGCCTGGTCAGATCGGACGGACCTTATTGTTATTCTCAATCAGCATAGTGGGTTACATGCTTGTCAACTACTTTGCCAAAACACCATCACAATCTAAAACTGACACAGCGTCTTCGTCGTCAGTGATTGACGATGATCGCTCGGCATCCTTTAA
>DATHIE010000145.1:0-21764 GCA_035316905.1 Chryseolinea sp.
TTTATAAAGCGGATGATCTAAAATGGCAATGGATCACGTTCATCCTGGGAGGAATCACGATCCTGTGGATCACATTTGTTCTGCAATTAATTTTCTATCATCCTTTAACCTACCAGTTAATTGTAATTTCTGCGGCAGCCGTTTTTTATTCATTATCGCTGTGGGCAATCCCACGCTCCAAACTTTTTGTAGCCGATCAACGAAAGAAAAACGACGATACGGCGACGCAATACGAAGAGCTTGCCAAACGTATAAGGGAATTATTTGAGAGTTCTGAAATTTATTGCGATCCCAACTTGACCGTCACAAAACTTGCATCTCAACTGAAGGCTCCCTCTTATCTCGTATCTCGAGCTATCAATTCATATTTTGAAAAAAGCTTTTCGGAACTACTTGTTCAATATCGCATCCGCAAATCGGAAAACCTTCTCAGTGCCGAAGGCAGCAAAGCTCTTACCATTGAAGCCATCGCCTATGAAAGTGGATTCAACACTCTTTCCGCTTTCTACTCCGCATTCAAAAGGATCAACAACATTACTCCTGCTCAGTTTCGGGACCGTGGTGTTGATCGTTATCCGTTAATCGTTAATCGTTAATTGTTAATTGTTAATTGTTAATCGTAGTGTGGGTGTGGGGCTTGGGCAGGTTCACCCCCGAGAACTCGGGGCAAAGAACGCTAAGTTGCGCAGGGGTATGTCAATCTCTGCGAAACCTTCGCCCCCATATATCGGGGTCTCTGCGGTGAACACACCCACTCACTCAACCGCACCCTACCATTAACGGATAACGATTAACGTTTTTCGGCAATCTGACGCAATCCACCTCTTAATCTGTCGCTCTCACACCCCGAGAGGTAAAATCCCGCACTGCATATTTGTATTGTCAAACAGCGACAAAAAGATCATGACGATGAAAAAGTCAATAATGATATCCATATCTGAGGAAACTAAATTTTAAAAAATACAAAACTCCATAACCATGAAAAAAATTGAATTCAAAACGACCATCGCCGCAACACCCAAAAAAGTTTGGGATACGATGCTGGCACCGAATACGTACAAAGAGTGGGTGAAAGCAGGCTGGCCCGGCTCTGATTATAAAGGAAAGTGGGCGAAGGATGAAAAGATTCGTTTTGTTGGCGACGGTCAAGGCGGCACATTGGCAATAATTGAAGAATTTAAGCCGTACGAAACGATACTGGCACGACATATTGCTGTCCTCAATGCGGACGGCTCAGAAGACTATAACAGTGAAATAGCAAAAGGATGGGTTGGAACGCTGGAACGTTATACCTTCAGTGAGTCGAAGGGTAAAACAACGCTCACTGTAGGGATCGAAACGAACCCTGACTGGGAAAAGATGTTCCAGGATGGATGGCCGGCAGCATTAAATGCTCTAAAGGAAATTTCTGAAAAGTAACTTATCAAATAAAATAAAGGCTTATGAAAAAGGTGAACATTTTGCGCTGGGTATTTACGGGTCTGTTTAGCGCATTAATGCTGTCTTCGGCCATTCCCAACATGTTGTCTTCGAGCGAGTGGGTGGCAATAATTACTCAACTCGGCTACCCCATATACATTCTGCCCTTCCTTGGTGTTGCTAAGTTTCTCGGAGTAGTAGCAATTGTTGTCCCCGGATTTCCTCGTCTCAAAGAATGGGCATATGCAGGTTTTGCATTCGACCTTATCGGAGCAACTTATTCCGGACTGGCCCACAATGGTTTTGACCCAATGATGTTAACCATGCTCGTTTTCTTCGGCTTCGGAGCCCTATCGTACATCTATTATCACAAGAAGCTTGCGCTGCAGCAAGGCCTAGTTGCCGTTGCATAAGTTTACGGAAAAGTCGATCTCATCCGCCCTACTAACATTAAACAACAAGATTTGAAATTATCTTCTGATCTTTAGATCCATGAAGACAATTTTGTTTCAGGTCTTGTGCCTGTCCTGTTTAATAAGCTGTACGTCGAATGATAAGAACGACGAAACATTGGCGGGCCGACCGCGAACTGTAATTCATGAACTCAACGCAAACGAACTGCCGGATGGGAACACCATCATTGCTCTCGTTGGAGGTCAGCTTATTGACGGAAATGGTGGCGAGCCTGTATTAAACTCCTGCATAATCGTTCGGAACAACAAGATTGAATTCGCAGGAAAACAAGGCGACGTTAGTATTCCTTCCGGCGCAGAAGTGATAGATGTTAACGGCATGACTATCCTCCCGGGATTGTTCGATGCACATTATCACAATGAAAACAGCCGCGATATGCCATCCATCTATCTGCGTCGGGGCATTACCTCAGTGCGTGATCCGGGCGAATGGATTGAAATGTATGATAGCGTCCGGTTGGCAGGTCTACCCATCCCAAGGTTATTTTTAACAGGACCACACCTCAACACTTTTCCGCCTGCTTACCCTGAAGACGCGATCATTGTTCAGGATTCAGAAGAAGGACGTCTGGCGGTGGAGCGGTTAGCAGATGATGGCGCAACTGCAATCAAAGTATATTTTGGGCTTCCGCTAGGAACCATCAAAGAAGTTTGCACCACCGCTCACAAGTATGGTCTTCCTGTCACCGCGCACCTTGAGATCACAAATGCATGGGATGCAATAAACGCTGGGCTGGACGGGATTGAACACGTCACATCGTTTGGCCCTATCCTTATTCCGCCGATGGAGGCTGAACAGTACAAACTTCTTGTGCTTGCCGACAATGATGCCCGTAAGCGCGGAAGGTATGAAGTGTGGAATCGCATTTATGTCAAAAACAACGAGGTTGTCGATTCGCTTTGCCGATTCCTGGCTGACAAGAAGATCTTCTTAAGTCCAACACTTGCAGCATTTGAAAAACGATCGGACAAGGGCGACAGTGTGGAGGTAAATGCATTTAGAAACATGCTTTCATTCATTGGTCTCGCAAAGAAGGCTGGCGTCCGAATGGTAGTGGGATCCCACACCTATGTGGCTTACGCTGAAAACGGTTATGCATATTTCCGCGAAATGGAACTGCTTCATGAAGCCGGGCTGACACCGATGGAAGTGCTTGTGGCGGCAACCATGGAGAACGCAAGATATTTTCGTGTTGACGAACGACTTGGCAGCATAGAAAAAGGAAAGCTTGCCGACATTATCATCGTTGAGGGCGATCCTCTGAAAGACATTAAAGTAATGCGAAATGTAAGGCGTGTGATGATGAATGGGGTGTGGGTTCCTTGAGGGTATAGAGGTATAGGTATAAGGTATAAGGTATAGGGTATAGGGTATAGGGTATAAGGTAAAGGAGCAGAAAATACTTGAGCGTTGATTGTTGATTTATTGAGTGTTGAGTGTTTTCGGAGGCGATTGTCTTCGGGTTTTGGCGACTGGCTTTCAGCAAATAACACATCAACAATCAACACTCAATTTTCTGGATTCAACGAACCAACTAACCTCCCCGGAAGGGGGTCGGGGGGTGGGCAATACAACTCTACTTCTTAGTCACATCATCCCCACCAATATATACAGCGGTGATCTTTCTTGCATTGGTTATGTCAGTTAATGGATCGGCTTCCAGGACAAGAAAATCAGCCCAATGACCAGGAGATATCGTGCCGAGGTCTTTCAATCCAAGGTATTCGGCAGCGGTTTTTGAAGCGGATACTATTATTTGCATAGGTGTAAGCCCCGCATCCTGCATCATCTTCATTTCAATATGTTCAAAGTAGCCGATAAATCGCGTGGGTACACCGCTATCGGTCCCGAAAACTATGGGCACACTATTATCCGATAATTTCTTAAGATTGGCCATCGCGGTTGGCAGTTGTTGTTTATACTTCTTCGCACTTTCACTGTTCCTCACCTGCAACTGGCGGGCTGGATCTTTCAAGGGTTGAATGACGGCACTATCAAATTCACGGGAGAAGAAAGGATCGGTGAAAAATTCCGCAGTATCACCGTAAACAAATGTGGATATCTCCCGGGTCAACGTCGGGCAATACGCGATCTTCTTTTGTTTGATGAGTTCAATGAATGCGTCGTCTACAGGAAGATCCCTTATGCTATGTGCAAGAAAATCGCTGCCAGCATCCAGCAGCTTACGGGCATCTTCAAGATAATACATGTGAGTTGCTATCTTATATCCAAGCTCGTGAGAATGATTGATGATTGCGCGGTACATCTCTTCGCTCATCTTTGGACTTGTTCCCAGGTTATCGTCAACCCTGATCTTCATAAAGTCCACACCCATGTGATGGTTGCTATCAACCACAATCAGCGCTTCAGCTGGCGTCTTACCATTGATTACTTCCCCTGCAATAAATAGTCGTGCATGGTTTTCAGACAACGTATCATTGACAGCGCGGACAGGCTCACTTTCCTTTTTATCACCTCCAAGGCTCACTACGGTGGTTATACCATAACGCGCATAGATGGATAGGTTGTCGATCACATTGTCACGTGAATAATTTCCACCATCAATTCCCTTAACCTCGCCGACATGCCCATGTCCGTTGATGATGCCTGGCATTATAGTTTTACCCGAAACGTCATTGATCAATGCTCCCTCTGGAATTTTCACATCCGCTTTGTTTCCCACGTCAACAATTCGTCCGTTGCGAACCACCAATACTCCATCACGAACAGGATCGGAACCTGTACCGTCAATGATTGTTGCGCCAACAAAAACAATAAAAGGTACACCGGAGTCTTCCTGCTTCGCGCAAGCGAAAGTCAGAATCAATAAGATGAATGTAAATCTGTGAATGCTCATATCCTCAATTTAATAAATCTTTGTTCATTAAAGTAACGAGTGCGTAGTGTTGTGAACGGTAGCCATAATGTATCTCAATCAAATACGGTACATGCATCGTCCGCCTCCAATTTTTCATGACGCGAGAAAAGATGGTTGCGACGTCGTAGCAGAGTCTCCTGGGCTTCTCGGGGAGAGTCTGCGACGACACCAGATCCTACCGCGCTACTCTAAAGTTTTTTCCATCCCTAATAAGAGAGCAGAACTCATGATAAAATCACCCAAACTTATTGAGGCCCTGTGTCAATATATCTTTGATCCATCTTATGGAAATTTTACCTTTAGTTACACCTAACCCCCAAAACATTATGGAAGAACTTGGTATCAACATTACGGCAATCATCGTCGCAACGGTTGCCAACTTTATTCTTGGATTCCTCTGGTATACCCCACTTTTCGGTAAGGCGTGGGCAAAGGAAATGGGCTATGACATGAACGTAAAACCACCGAAAGGTGCCATGGCCAAGGGAATGATCTTTATGGTAATTGGAAATTTCCTTATGGCGTATGTCCTCGCGCATAATAATGCAGCATGGAGCTTTGTTCCCGGTATGGATCAAATGTCGCCCATGATGAAAGTAATGAACGCTGCCACCTTTACGTGGCTTGGTTTTTATTTTCCCGTCGATCTTGGCGCTGTCGCCTGGGAAAATAAATCATGGAAACTTTTCGGAATAAATACCGGCTACCATTTTGCCATGGTGTTGCTAGCTGCAATTATTCTTATCTACATGTAAAAAATAAAGCGCCGGAGTTCTTCCGGCGCTCATATTAAAAATATTTCAATATCAATCAACTAGCGATACGCTAAAGTCACATTTCCAGACGTGCTGAGATTTACAGCTACCCCACCTCCGTTTGATTTACCTTGAATTGACTTCTTTTCAGAACGACCCGAAAAGTTATTAAGCGGTACATCCAGTGACTCGCCCTTTATATTCAGATCCATGCCAATATTGGCTGGCACAAACACCGAAATGTTTCCGTCGCTTGTTCTAATGGTCAATTCATTCTTTAGTTCCGTAAGGTTGCCCGTAACGTTGCCATCTGAAGTATGAGCATTTAGCGAACCGGCGATGTCGCGGAATTTGAGATCTCCATCAGAAGTTTTCATTGTTATGTTCCCCATAAGTTTGGTAGCCACAACATTCCCATCACTGGTGCTTGCTCGTGTGTCGCCCTTGATTTCTTCAAGCTGAATGTCTCCATCGCTGGTCTTGGCTTCTACACCGCCGCTTACTTTTGAAATTGAAACATTGCCATCGGAAGTGGAAGCTATCACTGACCCACGAACGTCTGAAATGTTAACATCCCCATCGCTGGTATTGCAACGTTGATCCCTATTGAATCCTTTCAGCGCAATGTTGCCGTCGGAGGTCCTGAGGGTGCACGCTGTTTCGCGTGGAAGCTGGAGCCGGAAGCTAACCACCATCTTATCACGCCAGTCACTCCAGCCAAATTCATTTTTATACTTTACTACGATGCTGAGGCTGTTGCCGGATTGCTGGACTTCGAGCGTGACCTCCTTCTCGAGGTCTGCCCTGCTAATGTTCAACACTTTGTTATTCTTCCTGACAATGTAGAATATGTCGGTTTTGTCGTTATCAAATGCTACAGCCTCGATGTTTCCATCAGAAGAGGATATCGAAACCTGTGCTGGGGATCCAAGCTGATAACTTTCCTTGAACGAATAATCCTGCGATAGGCAGTTGATGGAAGTCAGCAGAAGGACAAAAATGTATATAGTTTTCATGGTTGGTTGATTATCTAACTTAAAAGACGCCTTGCAGCACCTCGAGGTTGCACCTTAATAGCTAAAAACTGCTGAAAATCCACGAAACCTCGTTAGTCCTGAAGTTCGCGACACTCAAAGCCACAGTCGGCAAGCACTTTTATGGCCATTTCCGGAAGAATAGCCGCAGATTTGATCCGCAAGATCTTATCACAATCGTCAAGGGCGAAATTCCAATGCCCCTGCCCTACCAATGAGTCAAGACCGGGACCAATCCTTTGAATACTTTCCCTGTCTTCCACCGTTGTTTTGAAAACTAACACTTTCATAGTATAGCGATTTAAAGTCATCCCTATAACTGATGAGAAGTACAAATCTGGACAAATCGCCGGCTATTTTTTTTCACTCCTTGATCCATCATCCTGAGAAATAAAAACCTTCGGCTCAAAAAAATTTTAGATGACACGGCCGTGGCATAGGTGGCAATGCTTCCTTTCGCTTCCCTTTAGTGGTGTCCTCCAGAGCGCTTGCTTTGCTATCAAACAACTGGGCGCATGGAATGGGTTTTGTGAATTGTATAGATACTATGGATCGCTCACGCGAAGGATCTGTCGGAACAAGAGCAGCATGGTTGACATTTGCAGATCGTTTCCGGCATCTTCGCGCCCAGGTACACCGACATTAATTTCGTCCGCAAAACCCATTCCCTTAGCGCAGATCTATGATAATTGGGTAATCGCTCTGGAAGACAGTATCAAAGAGGAGGACGGTCCCTATAAAAGTTGACACGGTAACGCCTCATATATCCATCTCCAGTAACGCATAGCTAAGTGTTTTGCCGTGCGCATCCATTCTAAGCGAAGTTGTTACTCCTCCCGCAAGCGCATCATGACAAACAAATAGCAATGAGGCAATGTTGGGTAATTCGTAGCGCACAACGTCTCCTTTAACAAGTTCACTTAAGTGACGCCGTACTCTAGCAACGGTAACTTTTTCACAAAGCAACGCATAGTCCTCTTCTTTGTAAGGAATTAATGAAAGGGTAAGCGTATTTCCCTTGTCACCCGCACGGCTATGCGCAATTTCATATAGTTTCATGACTGAAGAAGAGTAAGTTTGTGAGCGGCCTGTTCCCTCGGGATCAGTGTTGATACTATCCCGATAACCTCAGTAACATTCTTTCGAACACCACCGCCGCCGCCTGGCCCATTTGTGTACAGGGCTTCGACCTCTTCTCCAACCAGTGCGGCTTTTGCTGAAGAAGGTGATGTGCCAACAACCCGGAGCCGTATTTCGTACGGCCGAGATGTAAATGATATTTCCTTGCCATGAACTGAGCTCTCACCGATAAGGTCAATCCGAAGATCAGGAAAATCAACCATGAGCCTTTCTCTGACGGTCTCACCTGCCAGCTTTGCTCTGGCAATAGCGTTACTGCCTCCATACGTGATTTCACCTTCCCCAAGATACGATGCCTGGTATCCTACACTCACTTTATAGGTAGATGGTCGCGCTTTGCCACTTCCACCAGTCACCTTTACTACATTTGGTCCGACTTGCATCAATTGAACGGAAGTAAAATCTGCTATCACATCTGGTGTATAGTACTCAAATGGATTTACAACTTCGTAAAGCAACTGCTCTTTCGCGGTGAGCAAGTTTATTATTCCTCCAGTACCCTCAACTTTCGAGATCGTACCTGATCCATCGCGAGAGACGTCCACGAAGGGGTGGCCGAGATGCGCCATGTCTGGTACATCTTTCTTTCCAGGGTCGGCAAAATAACCGCCCGTAATATGTCCGGCGCATTCCATCAAATGTCCGATAACAGTTCCCTTGCCAAGTAGATCAAAATCTTCCAGCGACCATCCGAATTCGTGGATCATGGGAGCAATAAAAAGGGACGGGTCGGCTATACGCCCGGTGATGATAACATCAGCTTTTGATTTTAAAGCATCAATGATCCCGACGGCGCCAAGGTATGCATTTGCCGATACGGGGTTGCCGGCATTAGAAATGGGTTGACTTGTTTCCAATGCTGGCTTCCCGAAGTCGACTCTATCGAAAACATCATCTCCGGTGATAGCTGCTACTTTAAGGTTGATCTTCCGGGCCTTTGCAATCTGAACGACCTTTTCTGCCGCTGCTATGGGATTAGCTGCTCCCATGTTTGTGATGAGGCACACTTTACGGCTGACGAGCAGTTCTATTAAGGATTCTATCCTGCGCTCCAGCAAAGGATCGTATCCTTTTGTCGGATCCTGAAGTTTTCTTTTCTGAGCCAACGCTATCGTCCGTTCAGCTAGACATTCCAATACCAGGTAATCCAAAGTTCCTTTTTCAACGAGGACAATAGACGGATCAAGACGGTCACCCGAAAAACCTGCACCACATCCGATCCTGATTTTGTCCTTCATGAGTATGTTTATAGGTGAATCGATCCTGTGATCAATGCAACGATGGTCATAACAATCGTGGTTCCTAGGGCCCACATAAAAACAAACTTTTGATGACTGCCTAGTTCAACTTCGCACAATCCAATCAAAAGAAAAGTTGAGGCCGTAAGCGGGCTTAACGGAAAGCCTACTGTCATTTGGCCCAGTAATGCTGCCCGGCCAATCTCGAGGTGATCAATCTGGTAGTGTTCCGCAGCCTGGCTCAGCACCGGCACTACCCCGAAATAATACGCATCCGGAGTGAATAGCAGACTCGATGGCATGCTGGTCAACGCAGTAAGAACCGGCAACCAGTTGGCATGATTTTCAGGAATAAGCGAGACAAGAGAACCTGCCATTGCCTCGATCATTTTGGAACCAGTAAGTATCCCGGAAAAAATACCCGCCGCGAAAATCATACTTGACACCATAAAAATGTTGGAGCCATGTGCCTTCATGATCTTTTGCTGTTGTTTCAGCTTCGGGTAATTGATCAGCAACGCGACACAGCTTGCGATAACGAAGAGGACAGGCGCTGGAATCCATGCGTTCATGAGCGCCACGATCAGAGATACTGTCATGATCGCATTCAGTAGTATAAGTTTTGGCCTTCTTAGTGAACGTTGGTCTTCGCTAAGTGAGGTATGATGATCGTAATCAAAAGCGACTACGCCCAACCTTTTTCTTTCTCTCGCGCCAAGAACGTAGGCAACAAAAAGCACCCACGCTATGCCGCCAAGAATAGCCGGCACGTTGGGATTAAAAATTTCTGCGGCAGTGGAGTTCATCGTTGCAATGGCACGCGCGGACGTACCCGACCATGGCACAAGATGTAAGGGTCCCACACTCAAAGCAACAATTCCAGCCAACACCAGCTGATTCATTTTCAATTCCTTGTAAACGGGCAGAAAAGCAGAGATAACAATCATAAATGTGGCAGTACCATCTCCATCAAGGTGAACGATCATTGTAAGGATAGCGGTACCGAGTACTACTTTCAGCGGATCGCCTTTTACCTGCCGGATAATGAACTTAACAACGGGGTCGAACAAGCCAGCGTCAAGCATCACGGCAAAGTACAGCACTGCGAATACCAACAGGATACCTGTGGGCGCCACTTGTTTGATGCCATTAAGCATCATGTCCGCAAGATCTTTGACGGATGCTCCGGCCAGAACTCCAAATATGATGGGTACAATTACCAGTGCAGTAATGACAGACAGGCGCCTGGTAATGATCAGAACCAGAAATAGTGCTATCGTGGCAAATCCATAAAATGCAAGCATTGCAATTTTTCTAAGTTGAATTAAAGAGTTGACTGAGTTGGTTATCTCAATGTGTTAAATATACACAACAGCAATCAGATTTTTCCAACCCATAACGCAGCGTCCCCGAGAAGGTCGGGTGACACTGCTTCGGCAACGGATTTTAAATCCGTCATCCTGAGGTGTGGTCTCCTATCACCCTCCTTTAATGGTGTCATCCAGATCGCTTGCTTTGCTATCAAACAACTGGCCTAATGGAATGGGTTTTGTGAATAGTATAGATACCTGTGAACGTTCTCGCGAAGGATCTAAAAGAACAAGAGCAGCAAGGATAACATTTGCACAGATCCTTTCCGGTAGATCCCTCGCGCCCAGGTTCGACGGCATTAATTTCGTTCGCAAGATCCATTCCTTTAGCGCAGGTCTTTGATAAGGAGGTAATCGCTCTGGAAGACAGTCTAAAGAGTTAGACGTGCTCATCACTGAAGGAGATGACGGTCTCGTACGTGGGCTGCAGAGGTGACGTTAATTGGCTGCCTTGCGCGCGGATGCAACTTCCTCTTTCTTTATCGGACCTGCCATGTTGTTGAAATTGCTACGCACATAGGTAAGAACCGAAGCAATGTCTTCGTCACTTAAATGTACAAGCGGTGGCATCGGATTATCGTACATCTCTCCGCCTATCTCAACACCCTTTAGTCCTTTCAATACAACATTGATAAGTCTAACCTTATCGCCCTGGACATACTCTGCATTTACCAACGAGGGTGTTAGCATGGGAACTCCACTACCGTCAACCTGGTGACAGGCAAGACAATTTTGATCGTATACTTCCTTGCCCTTATCTGCGATAGACTGTGCCAAAGCTATCGAACTTGTGCACAATGCCAGTATTATGAATACAAAACTCCGTGATTTCACCATTACACAATTACAACCCGGTCTCAACATCATTTAGCGTACGTTATTTTATAGACGTAGCCTTTAACATCGTCGGTCACATACAGCGCGCCATCCGGTCCTTCTGCAAGTCCGCAAGGACGATGTCGAGCCTGACCTGGGGCATCAATAGATTCAATTCCTGCAAAACCATCCGCGAAAATTTCCCACTCGCCAGCCGGCTTTCCATTCTTGAAGGGAACAAAGGCAACGAAGTATCCTTTTTGTTTCTCAGGCGCACGGTTCCATGACCCATGGAATGCGACAAACGCTCCATTGCGATAACGTTCTGGAAACATATTGCCCTTATAGAACAACAATCCGTTGGGGCCCATGTGTCCAGGAAAAGCTACTACGGGATCCACTGCTTTCTCGCCTCCGGTTTTCTTACCATCGCCACCAAATTCTGGAGCAAGGATCTTTTTCTTTTGAATGTGATCATAATATATGTACGGCCATCCACCATCATCTCCCTGTTTAAATGCAAACATTACTTCAGAAGGAAGCTCGGCGCTTTGTTTAGCGTCAAAATATTCCGGGTAAAGCTGGAACAGCATATCACGTCCATGCTGCATGACATAAAGCTGATCAGTCTCCGTGTTCCAGTCAAGGCCGACGATATTCCGAATTCCGGTTACATACCTCTTGCCCTCACTATATGATTGATTGAGCTTCGCGCTGTTGAATTGCCAGATACCTCCAGCCGAATCCAGTATAGGACATGGCATTATTCCCTTGGAACCTTTTGTTCTGTCTACCTCCTGGCAGGCATTAGACGGCGCGCCGATATTGACATAGATATTTCCTTTGTTATCCAGCGTGATTGACTTTGATGCGTGTTGTCGTTTGTTAACTAACCCTGTAACTATACGTTCAGGGTTGTCCTGGTTGGTGACCACTCCCTTTGCATCGAGTGTGTAACGGAAAACTTCCGAATCGGACGAAGTAAAAAGATAGTTACCTTTTACAGCTATCCCTGTTCCTGCGAAATTGCCAAAGCTCGTTTTCTTTTCGGCCTTGCCGTCTTTATTTCCGTCTTGAAGCATAACAATACCGTTGCCATCGGTCAGCTTTCCCAATTTAACGTAGACATTTCCCTGGGGGGTGACCGCTATGTGGCGCGCGGTACCTAGGTCTTCGGCAAAAAGGTGCATGCTGAATCCCGCCGGAAGTTTTATTACGGCCTGCTGTACGCGGTTTTTATCAAAGGCTGTTACTAGCGCCATTGACACTGCGAATAGAATGAAGGATATCTTTTTCATAAAATGGTCGATAGTTTGTTTGTTAGTCGATGGTCGATAGTTAATGCACTACGGCTATGGACTATTGACTATGGACTATGGACTAAAATAACGCATTTGTGACTGAAAGGGAAATGAATGCAAACCTTACTGAACGTGTTGTCCAGTGATTTATTTAAGAGGATGCTGAAGGAAACGAGCGGAAGTGCCACCCGTGCAAATCCCATATGTGCGAAAGATTTTGCCACTCTCCAGAATATATTCCAGGCTTTCGGCCCAGCTCCGGAACGGTTCATCAACAATATTCATTCGTCATTCCTCATTGTTCATTCATCATTGCTCATTACATTAGAGAGAACAATCAATTCACTAATGTCAAAGAAACTTTTAATCTTTATTCCTTTACTTTATGCAAGCTGCCTGCTAGCACAAAATGATCTCAAACTTTGGTATGACAAGCCCGCCAGAAACTGGAACGAAGCACTACCCATTGGCAATGGACGATTAGGTGCAATGATCTTTGGAAATGTCGATCGAGAATTGATACAGCTGAATGAGTCGTCGTTGTGGTCGGGTGGGCCCGTCAATATAAACCCCAATCCCATGGCACCGCGATATCTTGAAGAAGTGCGAAAGGCATTAAAGGATGAAAACTATAAACTTGCGGATGAGCTGGCGAAAAAATTACACGGATTGTTCACCGAATCATACGAACCACTCGGCGATCTTGAATTAAAATATAATCTCAGCGGAACGCCCACGTCATATTACCGCGACCTGAATATTTCATCGGCTATGGCTACGACTCGCTTTGATGTAAATGGCGTTACTTATACGCGCGAAATGTTTGCTTCCGCGCCCGATGAAGTGATCGTGATTCGACTGACCGCCAGCCAACCTAAGTCTTTGAACTTTGTGGTCAATGCCTCCAGTCCGCTTTATTACACTACTGAACATATCAACGACAGCGAGATCGGCCTGCATGGAAAAGCCCCCTCTCACACCGACCCGAGTTATATGCAAACGATGGAGCAACCGGTCATATACAACGATCCTACAGGATGTCGTGGGATGCGGTTCGAACTGAGAGTAAGGGTTAAAAATACGGATGGAACTGTCAGCGCTTCGGGATCCGGCCTGGAAATTAAGGACGCTTCACAAGTGATACTCTATCTCGCCGCAGCGACAAGTTTCAACGGATTTGATAAATGTCCTGACAAGGATGGAAAGGATGAGAAAAAAATAGCAGAACAACATATTAACAGTGTCTCGAATAAAAATTACGAACAGATAAAAACCGATCACCTTGCTGATTACATAAAGTATTTTGATCGCGTAACGCTTTCGATTAACGGGAACCCAAAGAAAGATATTACAACCGACAAACGACTTGAAGCCTACACAAAAGGAGAAAGTGACGTTGGCCTTGAGACGTTGTATTTCCAGTTTGGCCGTTACTTGTTAATTTCTTCCTCGCGTTCGCCGGGGATACCGGCAAATCTACAGGGCATATGGAACCATCATGTCAGACCCCCGTGGAGCAGCAATTACACCACCAACATCAACACAGAAATGAACTACTGGATGGTTGAGAGCTGCAATTTATCGGAGCTTCACCTACCGTTAATTGACCTCATTAAGAACGTAGCGATAACTGGACGACAAACAACAAAAAATTTTTATGGAGCCAACGGATGGACGATCCACCACAACACAGACATCTGGGCTACTTCAAACCCTATGAGCGGTAGTCCCAGCTGGGCAAACTGGCCCCTGGGCGGAGCATGGCTATCTCAACATTTATGGGAACATTACGCCTTTTCCCGCAACGAGCACTTTCTCAAAGAAACTGCTTACCCCTTGATGAAAGAGTCCGCGATGTTTTGCATTGACTGGTTAATTGAGGACAATGGTTATCTCGTCACTTCACCCGCTACGTCACCGGAAAATGTGTACATCACGGAAAAAGGGTACAAAGGCACGGTGTCCGTCGCGACAACAATGGACATGTCTATAATAAGAGATCTTTTTACCAACGTAATAGAAGCGACTGAAATACTAGGCGTTGACGAATCCTTCAGAACAACCTTGAAAGAAAAGAAAGCAAAACTCTTTCCACTTCAAATTGGAAAGAAAGGAAACCTGCAGGAGTGGTATAAGGATTGGGAAGATGCAGAACCAGAACACAGGCATATTTCACATTTGTTCGGATTGTTCCCTGGTCGTGAGATCTCACCGCTTAAAAATCCTGATTTTGCAAATGCCGCGCGTAAATCTCTGGAATTGCGTGGTGACGGCGGAACGGGGTGGTCGAAAGGTTGGAAGATCAATGTGTGGGCCAGGCTACTCGATGGAAACCACGCATACAAATTGATTCGCGAGCAACTTACCCTGACCGGCGTTGAAGGAACGACTTATACCAATGGCGGTGGTACATATCCGAACATGCTTGACGCACATCCTCCTTTTCAGATTGACGGAAATTTTGGCGGCGTGTCGGGCATGACTGAAATGTTACTGCAAAGTCATCTTGGAACCGTTCATTTGCTTGCGGCACTTCCAGACGCATGGCCAACCGGAGAAGTGCACGGTCTCCGCGCGAGGGGCGGGTTCGAGCTTGATCTCACCTGGAACAACAAGAAGCTCAAAGAAGCAACATTGCGATCACAAGCAGGAGGTTCATGTACCATCCGCTTACACCATCCATTTACCATAAAGGGGATTTCAGTAAAATCCAAGCTGGACAACGGTGGGTATACCACAACATTTGCCACTAAAAAAGGCAGTGTCTATACAATTATCGGAAAATAGATTTGTTCTTTGAGGACATATGCTTCGCTGCCGATGGTGGTGCTTAGAATAAAGGGTCGTTAGCGAAGGGACTTAATGAATTTTGCTTCAACCCACCAGATCTCATCTTCCTTTGTAAAGAAAAAGTATTGTCCGTCTGAAGTCACAAATGGGCAATACTCCGTGCGTTCCGCGTTGATTTCTTTCCCAAGATTTTTTGCAGGCTGCCAGGTAGCATCAGCGCTCTTGTATGAGATGTACAAGTCTCCCCTCCCGTTTCCGCCAGGTTTGTTCGCACAGAAAATCACATAGGTTTCTTCAGGATCTACAAAGACATCAGCCTCATAAAATTGCGTATTGATCGTCTCAGGTAATTTCACAGGGGTTTGAAATTCACCTTTAACATTTCGCGATGCATATATGTCATAGTTCTCTTTCTTTTCATCCGTGGCTTTTCCATTAGACGAAAAATACATTGTGCCAGCTTTTGTGAATGACATATAATACTCGTTTCCAGGCGAATTGATATTGCTCCCTGCATTTTTTGGGGCGGACCAACCATTCCCTTCGCGAACGATATACCAGATGTCGTAGTCTTTCTTCTCCCCGCTCCCGCTCAAGGGCATATTTGAAATGAAATACAACCTTTTCTCGTCGGGAGACAAAAACGGATCGTTGTAGCTGTAAACGTTGTGCGACATGATGGTCTTTGCATCAGTCCATTTCCCGTTGATCAGTTTCATGTGGCGTATTTGTGCTACTCCTCCCGGTTCGGCGGCATAAAAGAATTCAGTGCCATCTTTCGAGAAGATAGACCCGAATTCGGTCAGCCCTTGTGTGGATATAAGACCTGGAGCAAACACAGCAGGCACTGGTCCGGGCAACGGTTGGCCTAGGTACTTCTGGGCTGTGATTGCAGTTGTAGATGCAAGAAGAAAAAGAATGGCTACGCAAGTTTTCATTGTAGTGCTTTTAGCAGACTGGTTTCCAAGATCATACCAATTTAAATCACGCGAAATAAAGGGCTGAGCGGCCGTCAGCGCATCAAAGTGCAACGAAAGCGAAAATAGTCGTTCACGGGTGGACACACAATCAATCACCCTGGCTTTCGATATCTTTTCTTTCAAACTCCAGCCCATCGATATTCAACGTAGCTATTTTGCCCTCGGCATCCAGTCCGAATGTGGCAACCAACGTATACTGTCCGGCTTCACCAATCGGACCGTAGAAAGTATCGTAATGCCAATGCGGCAATTCAGCGACTATAAACTTGTCGTTGATATCAAAGATCAATTTTCCATTTTCGGCGCGCACATCAACGTTTCCAAAGAGGTCACTGGAATATTTTCCGGAATAAGTGTTGAGCGAAAAAGTAGGCTTAGTATTAGCAGCACGTTTCTTCTCAAAGGATTGAACTTCATCCTCGTACGCCTTTGTTCTCGACGCGTAGAGGACTTTTAACTCCCCGTTCCAGTCACGGTTTCCTCCTAATGCAAACCAGTCAAACGTTTTATACATCAAGGCGTGACGTACTTCCGCGTGGTCATAGTTTCCGAAAATATATACACCGATCTTTTCTTCCGGGATCAATCCAATGATTGCCGTAAGACCGGGCAAGCTTCCCGTATGAAAGTTTACTTTTTTTCCTCTGTAATCATGCTGAAACCACCCGAGTCCATAAGTGATCCATTGAGGCTTCAGGACACTAAACGTGGGATATTCTCCCAACGGAACTATTGTCTGCGGTCTGAACAACTCTTCATACGTTCCCTTTGAAACCAGTCTTCCACCGGCGTGCTTGCTACTGTCAAGCATCGCGATCACCCATTTAGACATATCATCTACATTTGACCATACACCTCCGGCTGCCCCAATCTCTGAATCGTCAATATAATCGAGCACTTTTCTTTCTCCTTTCACCCCAAAATGTGGCTTAGTCATGTTCTTACTATTGCTAAGGCTTCGTCCAGGCACCGTCTGACTCATGGAAAGCGGTTTAAAAAGGCGCTCGTTCATTACGTCCGCCCATTTCTTTCCTGTTACCCGTTCCGTTACCAGCCCCGCCAACACATACATTGTATTTTGATATTCATATCCCGCTCTGAATGAATACGAAGGTTCCACGAGAACTAGCCTTTTGATAACTTCATCGATTGATATATCCATCACACTCCAGAAGTAATCTGTACCCGCAAGGCCGGTATTATGAATCAGCAGATCGCGGACGCGAAGTTCCCTGGTAACATACGTTTCATGTAATCTCAGCTCAGGAATAAATTTCGTGACGGGATCGTCAAAAGACAGTTTTCCTTCGTCGACCAGCATCCCCAAAACGGTAGCGGTCATAGCCTTGGTAGTTGATGCGCAGGAAAATAGAGTTTGAGTATCGACAGCGTCTGGTTTGCCGAGTTCACGGATGCCGTATCCTTTTTTAAATAGAACCTTGCCGTCCTTCACAACGGTAATTGCCATTCCCGGAACGTCCCACTCTTGCATTACTCGCGCCACGTAAGCGTCGAATTCAGCAATCTTTTTTTCAGAGGATGTCTTTTGCCCAACTGTAGTAAACACGCCTGACAAAGCGATCAGAAAAACGAAATATTTCATAGACATAGTATTAAAGAGAAAAAATATGGATTTGTCGCTGCATTTCAAATTATGGGATTATCCATTAGTCAGTCCCGTTAGGGACGCAATTGGTAGCACGAATACACGGCCGAAAACAAATCCCGTAGGGATGACACAATGAACTTTGCAGACTTAATATACAGGTGTGCAGAGTCACAAATTTTGATCGTCGCATTATTCGGTATTTGATTTCAATTGAAAGCTCATCGCACAGACATTTTGTGTCATCCCCAGCGGGATTCAGGTATCCACTTCATCGTTGATCTACCAATGTGTCGTCCCGATGGGACGATCTATCAATCAGTCCCGTTAGGGACGCAATATTGGTAGCAAGAATACACGGCCGAAAACAAATCCCGTAGGGATGACACAATGAACTTTGCAGACTTTACATACAGATGTGGGCGTTGTCCAGGTGTGCATTTCATTGGCAGGGGATTGCCACGTCAGCAGTGTAAGGCTTCGCCGTACCCGCTTCCTCGCAATGACGTACGGCCCATTAATCATCGTTTTCCCCGAATAACTTCCAGAGCTTTTGTCAATGCATCTTCTGAAGCGACTTCCACGTCAGGTCTAACTCCTGTTCCTTCCCAACCCTTGCCAGTTAACGCATCGGTGATTACGGCTACCGGTATGGTGATAATAAAATTATCGTCCACCACGTAGGGCCCTGATATGTTTCCAGCACCGGCTGTAGTTTCGCCGATCACTGTCGCTCGCTTTCTGTTTTTCAGAATCATGACAAATCCCTCGCCCGCGCTGAAAGTATTTCGGTCGCATAATAAATATACAGGCTTGTGATACGATGATAACGGCTCGGCGTCCGTCTTCAATTGGACGGTGTTCTGTTTATACTTTATCTGCAGAACGGACGCAGATCGTTCATCAAGAAGTACGCTCATCAACTTCTGAAGCATGCCTCCACTGCCTCCTGAATTTCCTCGCTCGTCGATTATCAATTGATCCGTATTCTTAAGAAAATTAAATGCGCCACTAATCAAATCCTCAAGATTTTCGGGATCAGCAAAATACGTAAGCTTCAACAGACCGGTGTTTCCTTCGAGTATCTCAATTTTATTAAAGCCAAAATTTGTCTTGCGCTCGTTCACACGCTGGTCTTCGCTCACGTCAACGCCGCTTTTTGTTTTACGAGCGTACTCTGGATTATACTCAAGACGAAGGTGCTTGTCAGCGCTGCGTCGTTGCAATTGCAGGTTGATCTTTTCGACGAAATCCTGGGGTTTCAAGCCAGTGTAGTTCATCTTGTCCAACGAATCGCAAATCCCCTTAACCTTTTCATTGACTATATAATGCTCCGCAATCAGCGATTTTATTTTCGATACCGTGACAGCATAATCGAACGACTGTGCCGCAGTATTCAGGCTGGTGATCATTAAAAAGAAATAAATGAGGCTTTTCATTCGTTCCAAAGATATTCATTTTGCCCCTTGCTTAACGTTCTCATGCAAGGCGATGTAGACATACAACCACACCAGTCTCGCAGGTGAAGCCCTACGGTAGCCGTATTCCTCGAATAGAGCATGCAAATTAGTTTGTCAGCGACTGGTCATGTTTTTGCATACTTCTAGCAAAGAAAATTTAGCTATGGAGAAAAAACAGAAACAAACATCCCAAAACGCCGGAGCTCCGCAGGATGAAACGCCTCCGGCTCCACGCGAGAAACGTAAGAAAAACACAACGCCGGTTCAAAAGAAAGAAAAGCCAAGGCCTACGGAAAAATAGTTATTTGGACAACGTTAATGTTCGGCTTGATCGTTTGGAGGTATGAAAAAAAAGAGTTCGTTTTTATTCAGGAATAGTCTGTCCATTGTATTGACGTTGTGCTTCCTGCTGTGCCTTGTTGGGCAGATTTCTACGGGCATCAAAGTATACGAAGATGAGTTGCAGGAGCTTGGGTCACCACATGAAGTAACCTTAGTTCAGTATCTGCAAACCGGCCATTTTTTGCAGACGACCTTCGAGAACTGGGAAAGCGAATTCTTACAAATGGGAATGTACGTGGTGTTGACAATCTTTTTGCGACAGCTTGGATCCAGTGAATCAAAATCAATTGATCAAGAAGAGGAAGTAGATCGTGAACCAAATCCACGTCGTAAGAATGCACCCGTGGCCAGTCAAGAAAGGTGGCGTTTACCTTTCAATATATAAGAACTCATTATCGATCGCTTTTGCAACACTCTTTCTTTTGAGTTTTGTGCTGCACGTATATGGCAGCTTGAACAATTACAACGAAAAGCAAACGCTAAAAGGCAAGCCAGCCGAATCCTGGAATGAATACCTTGTGTCAGACACTTTCTGGTATGAATCATTTCAAAACTGGCAGAGTGAATTTGTAGCGGTGTTGTCGATCGTTGTTCTTTCGATTTTTCTCAGGCAAAAAGGGTCACCCGAATCGAAACCTGTCGATGCTCCGAATGAGGAAACGGGTGAATAGCATTCATTTTATAATCCAACCATTTATTTTCGTCAGCCTGACGTTACGCTATTGAGATGATGAGCAAAGCTTTCTATTACCTTTTCCGCAAACAGCCGTTGAACCACGGGAGCAGATTTAAGCTTCGTGTCGAGGCGTTCTTCGAATACCGATTGTCCATTATAAGCAAACGAATAGTATGCAAAACATTCATTGACCTTTAATGCTGGTACTGGTGCAGCATAACCCGTTATGCCAATACCCCAGCTACTGTTAAAAAGACGCGTTACACTACAAGCCATTTCCTTCGCTATAGAAATAGAAACACAGTTGGATCGTTCAGCAAAGATCGGATCTATGCTGAGGTGTTTTACTTTCTGACCAAGGTTATAGGCGGTTATGCCACCTTGAAAATAGAGCATGGCGTCTTTTCCGAGAGCCAACCTTGATTGAATCAGACCTGCCGTTACACTTTCTGCCACGGCCAGCGATTCGTTCATTTGCAATAATGTTTTCGAGATAATCTCAAGTGCTTTTTTCTCTTTGTATATCGAAGGCATAGAGTAGTCTATCGAATGCAAAGCAAAAACCATACATCATGAAATAGACTACGCGCTGGTGTGTATCCGGGGAATTATTTCCTGAAAAATATAAGGGCGTTGTACATAAATGTTCACAAACGCTGAGAGATCACTTATTTCATAGTCTGACTTGCTGCCTGCTTCCTCGCGTTCCTGAGGATCAAATCTGAAATAGGTGAAATAAACCTTGATGACAGGTCATGCCCCATCCCGTTGATCATGTATAGTTGGGATCCTACAATTGCGCCGGCCACCTGGTTCGCAGCTTCCGGCGACACCAACGGATCGACGTCGCCATGGATCACAATTGTGGGAACCTGAATTTTTTGCAGCTCCTTTCTTCTGTCGCAGTTGTCAACAATAGTTATTGCGGCAACATGACGTTCAGTGCCCGCGGGATGCCATCCTCGATTGATATGCAAAGTGGCGCGGTCTCTAAGCGCAACATCTTCATCAACACTTCCTAAGGATCGATAGATACCAGCCATATACTTGACTAACGTCTCGTTATCTGTGGAAGACGGTGGAGGTGTACTCATGGCATGAGTGGTCATAGGAGCAGGTCCAGGCAGACTCGGATCTCCTGATGAAGCAGCAATCGTAGTGAGTGTCAATACACGAGTTGGAGAATTTATCGCCATCAATTGTGCAATAGCTCCTCCCATTGAGGCACCGACGATGTGCGCTTTACTAATGTTCAGGCCGTCCATTAACCCCACCACATCATTCGCCATGTCCATTATTGTATAAGGCAGTGGCGCTTTATCGCATGTTTTCATAAAAGGACCGAGTGCCGCCCAATCGGGCTGTCCTAATGAATCCAGTTGCGTGGACATTCCTGAGTCCCTGTTGTCAAAACGTATCACACGAAAACCGGCTCGCGTGAGACGTTGGCAAAGTTCAAGCGGCCAACTGGTTAATGTAGCACCT
>DATHIE010000146.1:0-2544 GCA_035316905.1 Chryseolinea sp.
CACAAAAACAGGCTTTGGATGAAATCTATAACGTGTTACCACAGTCGCATGAGCGACTGGGAATTAAGGTAGGTTCCTAGGTTCCTGGGTGCCTAGACTAGGTAGCCAGGCACCCGATTGACTACTTCTTTTCCAGTTTCTCCAACTCGCTTAGCGTCCAGTATTTCTTTCTGCCGACTGTCTTATCCCTAACGTCCTTGACATGATCGTCGCGGACAGTTGAAGCATCGTCGCCAAACGAATAGCGAACGTAACTTAATACCGAAGCGATCCATTCATCATCATTAGCTTCCATAGGTGGCATGACATCCGGATAGACCTTGCCGTCAACAGGGCCAGAAAGTCCATGAAGTAAAATCCTGATAACGACATCCCGGTCATTACTTGCTACACGTTTAGAACCGTGGAGTGGTGGTGCCAGCATTTTATGTTCCTTGTTCAATACACCTTTACCATCAATGCCGTGACAGGTTGCACAAAGCTGCCTGAACGTTACAGCTCCTTTCGAAATCAATTCGCGTGAATACGGTGATTTGCCTGCGATTTCAGTTTTTAATTTTTTAATGAAATCAGGTTCGTTTCCAACATTTAGGCTAGTAGATGCTAATGCCTGCATAAGTTTGTTCTCCGCATTGCGTTCCTTGATTTCCTGAATCAGCGCCCTGGCTTCTTTCAATTTACTATAACGCAATGACAGGACCAGTTGAATGCGTACATCTGCGCTGATATCCTCCTTCAACTCGTGTAGTGCCTTGACAATTTCTTCATCCTGCGCTTTCAGATAGTCTTCACTCAGCCATACCGCAGTTTTTCTAATCTGAGGATCTTCATCTTTAAGCGCCTTGAATAAAATGTCTTTATCTAACGCATCTAGTCCTTTTAATGTCCACAATGCATGCATTCTGGATACCGCTGATGATCCCCTTTCACGGGATGAGAAAAGTCTTTCAAACCACGAATAGTCATCTGTCGCCATCTTTTCCAACTCGCCTACCACGGATTTATCTCCTCTGATTAAAATCAGTTTTTGAGCGGTACTTCTCCACCATCCATTCGGATGTGCGAGATGTTTCACCAATTCTTCTGAAGTTGCCTCCAACATTTGCGGACGAGGTCCTGGCTTATCACCTTCGTATACCAACCGGTAAATTCGACCCCTTCCAATATTTTTATCCAGCTTCTCTCTTTTTATAACCGGACGAAGGAAGCTGCCCTCGCGGGTCCAGTTACTTTCCTGAATGATACCCCTGTACATATCAACTATATATAGACAGCCATCAGGTCCGGTAGCCATATTGACCGGCCGGAAATTCATATCACTGGAAGCGAGAAATTCCTTCTGATGGTACGCGCTCTTGAGAAAGATCTGGCCCTCCCGGTTAACTACTTTTGCTCTACGTATAAGCCTGCCGACAGGCTCGCAGATAAACAGATCTCCACGCATGTCTTCCGGAAGATGGTCACCCTGAAAAATTACCTGACCACAACTCGCAGTAAAATGATTCAGTGTGCTGTCAGCCCGAAGCCTTTCGTATCCGCCCTGCACATCCGGCGTAGCGATAATTGGCCAGGTGGCATCGAAGTCATCCATTAGCTGATCTTCTAATTCAAAAGAACCGTACTTTGGATTTTGTTGAAAGCCAAGCGCTGCGACCTCGCCTCCCGCGCTTGAATAATACAAGCGACCGAAGTCATCATGTGTTAGTCCCCATTGACCTTGAGGTGCATCTAACAATGAATCCACCAAAATTTTGTCATTCTTGAATTGAAAGCGCATGGGGTTCCTCGAGTTGTAGATCCAGTTGTCAACGTTCCAAATCAATCCGCTGGCCTGGTGTTCAAGATTTCTGGTGTCCGCTTGGTCTTCATCGTATAGTAACTTTTTTTCGTCGGCAACACCATCACCATCGGTATCCTTATAACTCCATAAGTCATACGTATATGTTTCATTAACCAACAACCTGTCGTCTAACGGAAGGATCATCCGTGGCAAAACCAGACTATCTATGTAAACAGTTTTCTTATCCATCTTCCCGTCGTTATCCGTGTCTTCCAACAATAGGATTTTTCCTAATGGCTTATTCGTGCCTGTACCGTCAACATCCTGCATGTAGGTACACATCTCCGCCACGTACATTTTTCCATTCCCATCCCACGCAATAGCCACGGGTTCATTTAGCATCTCCTCACTGGCGACCAACTCCAATTTGTAACCTTCCGGTAAATTGAATGAAGCCATGCTCTCCTCTAGAGATCGAAATGCTGAAGAAGGGTTCTGAATGATCTCCGGTTTTACTGGTTCCGCGGTTTCGCGACGGTTTGCGTTATCACAGGCAGCAACCAGGCAAACAGAAAAGACGATGCTTAAATACCTAAGGGTGTTAATCATATTCACGACGATCTAATCACGCAAGGTCGCAAATCCTGAAGGATAGTTGGGCGCAAAATCCGTCCGGGACTGCTTTAAATGAGCACGATTGCCTGAAATAGTAATGCTGCCGACACCACGTATCGATCTCGGGAGGTTCGACTGCGCTTTGCTCG